>DATGHN010000305.1:0-2739 GCA_035308005.1 Solirubrobacteraceae bacterium | reverse complement strand
GGTGATCGTGTACATCGTCAGCAGGAAGCCGAGCGGCAGCGTGTAGTACCAGTACATGTGCTTGCCGAAGAAGCCGAACGCCCGGTGTGTGAACACGAAGGAGGCGCTGGCGTGATGGCTCGGTACGGCGAACAGAATGATCGCGATCACAGCCACGCCGATCACGTGCCACCACACCGAGACGCCGTTGAACAGTGAGACCAGGTGGCTCGAGAAGACGTTGAGCAGGCCATGGATCACGAGGAACAGAAGGAAGATCGCGAATACGACGTGCGCGTCGTAGTGCACGTTCGTCGAGGCGAAGTTGAAGATGAAGTTGAGGTTGTACATCCCGAGCAGCGCGGCCAGGAACGAGGCGGCTGCGTAGTCGACCGAGGCGACGACGGCGACCAGCCCGATCAGGTTGAACCAGCCGGTGAACCAACCCCAGCCGGGACCACCGAGCTTGGACGCCCAGTAATAGATGCCGCCCGAGGTGGGCATCGCAGAGGCGAGCTCGGACATCGAGAAGGCGACCGCGAGGATGAGGACGCTGATGACCGGCCAGCCGATCGAGATCGCAATCGGCCCGCCGTCATTGAACGCCTGGCCATAGGTGCTGAAGCACCCGGCCAGGATGCAGATGATCGAAAACGAGATCGCGAAATTCGAGAACCCGCTCCAGCCGCGATGCAGCTCCTGCTTATACCCCAGCTCCGCCAGGCGTTGCTCGTCAGCGCCAAGGGTTTCCGTCGCCGCCATTAAGTCCCCTCCCAAAGGAAATGGTCTGAAAGTCCTGCCTTAGCCGCAGAACTGTACGGCGCGGCCGGGACCGAAGTCAACCCCGCGTGGGCAGCAAGCCGCCGAGGATGTGCATCGTCGCCTCGACCTGCTCGCTCATGATCCGCGCGGCGCGCGCGCTGTCGTGCGAGCGCAGCGCCCGCACGAGGCGCCGATGCTGGTCGTTGGCGGCTCGCAGAACCTCCTCGGGGTGCGAGATGTGGGAGATCAGATCGGTCATCTCACCCTGCGTCGCGGTCATCGCTGCGATCAGGCGCGAGCTCACGGTGCACTCGGCGAGGCCGACGTGGAAGCGCACATCGGTGTGGCGGTAGGAGGGGTAGTCGCCGACCTGACGGTCCATCTCGTCGACGAGGACGGCGAGCGCGTCGATCGCCTCGGGGGTGGCGCGCTGCGCCGCGAGCACCGCGACGCCGACCTCGAGCGCCATGCGGCTATCGCAGACCTCCGGCCACTGCGCGAGGAGTTCGTCGGAGGGAGCGTCCCCAGGCGGCTGGGGGTCGGCGACGAAGGTGCCCCCGCGGCGCCCGCGCGTCGCCTGGAGGTGCCCGGTCTGCCCCAGCGCGAGCAGCGCCTGGCGAAGCGTCGAGCGAGCGATGCCGAGCTTTCGGCAAAGCTCGCGCTCGGCCGGTAGTCGCGTTCCCGGCGGGAGCAGGCCGAGCTTGATTGCCGTGCCGAGACGCTCGACGGTCTCTTCGAAGGCGGTCTGCGAGCGGACTGGCGCGAAGACCGCGTCCTCGCTCACGATCGGCGCGGCGACCATGGGCGCCGCCTCTGTCGGGGCGCTCACAGTCGCTCGAATCCGCGCTGGCGCTCCCAGTCGGTCACGGCGGAGCCGAACGCGGCGAGCTCGACGTCAGCAGCGTTGACATAGTGGGCGACGACGTCCTCGCCGAACGCGGCGCGCGCGATCTCCGACTCTGCGAAAAGGTCGCGCGCTGCCTGTAGCGACGTCGGCAGCCGCGGCAGATGCTCGGCCTTGTAGGCGTCGCCCTCGAACACGGGCTCCAGCGAAAGGTCGTTGTCGACCCCGTGAAGGCCCGCCGCGATCAGCGCCGAGAGCGCCAGGTAGGGGTTGAGGTCCGCCCCGCCGGCGCGGTTCTCGAAGCGAAGCGACGGCCCGTGGCCAACGACCCGCAGAGCGCAGGTGCGGTTGTCGTGACCCCAGGCGATCGCGGTTGGCGCGAAGGATCCCGCCGCATATCGCTTGTAGGAGTTGATGTTGGGGGCGAGCATCAGCGTCAGCTCGCGGAGCGCTCCGAGCTGACCGGCGAGGAAGGAATCGAAGATCGGGCGCTCGCGAGCGAAGAGCGGGCCATCGGAGTCGGCGAGCGAGAAGTGGATGTGGCACGAGTTTCCCTCGCGCTCGTTGTACTTCGCCATGTAGGTGATCGCCATCCCCATCTCGGCCGCGATCTCCTTGGCGCCGTTCTTGTAGATGACGTGGTGGTCGGCCGTCGTCAGCGCGTCGGAGTAGTGGAAGTTGATCTCGTGCTGGCCGAGGTTGCACTCGCCCTTTGAGTCCTCGACCACCAGCCCCGCGCTGTGCATGCAGTTGCGGATCCGCCGGATCAGAGGCTCGACGCGCGCGGTGCCGAGCAGGGAGTAGTCGATGTTGTACTGATTGGCCGGTACGAGGTCGCGGTAGTTCTTGTCGTAGGCCTGCTCGTAGCTGTCGCGAAAGACGATGAACTCGAGCTCGGTGCCCGCGGCGGCGCTCCAGCCGCGCTCGGCGAGCCGCGCGAGCTGGCGGCGCAGGATCTGGCGCGGCGAAGCGGTCACCTCTGAGCCGTCGAGCCAGACGAGGTCCGCGAGGCACATCGCGGTTCCCTCCTGCCAGGGAACGCGGCGCAGCGTCTCGAGGTCCGGTCGCATCACGAAGTCTCCATACCCGCGCTCCCACGACGCCATGGCGAAACCCTCGACCGGCGTCATGTCGACGTCGACGGCGAGCAGGTA
>DATGHN010000304.1:0-2366 GCA_035308005.1 Solirubrobacteraceae bacterium | reverse complement strand
CCGAGGATCCGCGCATCATCGACTCGACCGGAGCGCTTTCACCGGATGACGTCCCCGGTCGGTTTCTCGTGATCGGCGGCGGCATCATCGGCTTGGAGATGGCCACCGTCTACCACGCGCTCGGCGCCAAGGTGACGGTCGTAGAGATGCTCGATCAGCTCATCCCGGGCGCCGACCCAGACGTCGTTCGGCCGCTTCACAACCGCGTCAAGAACCGGTACGCCGGTGTGCTTCTGAGCACCCAGGTGACAGCTGTGAAGGCGTCAAAGAGCGGGCTCCGAGTCTCCTTCTCGGAGGGCAAGGACCAGACCTTCGACCGCATCCTCGTCGCCGTCGGACGCATCCCGAACGGGCGCATGCTCGACGCCGACCGGGCCGGCCTTCAGGTCGACGAGCGCGGCTTCATCCCGGTCGACCGCCAGCAGCGAACCAACGTTCCAGGCATCTACGCGATCGGAGACATCGTCGGCGGACCGATGCTGGCCCACAAGGCGACGCACGAGGCCAAGACCGCCGCCGAGGTGTTCGCCGGGATCCCGGGCGCCGAGTTCGACGCGCTCACGGTGCCGTCGGTCGCGTATACGGATCCCGAGGTCGCGTGGATGGGCCTCACCGAGGTCGACGCCAAGGCGCAGGGCATCAAATACGAGAAGGGCGCATTTCCGTGGTCCGCATCCGGCCGGGCACTCGGTCTTGGGCGGCCCGAGGGCCTCACCAAGCTGCTGTTCGATCCGGAGACCGATCGGCTGCTCGGAGCTGGAATCGTCGGTGTCGGCGCGGGCGACCTGATCGCTGAGACGGTCCTGGCCCTCGAAGCCGGGCTCAATGCCACGGACATCGCCCTGACGATCCACCCGCACCCGACGCTGTCGGAGACGATCGCGTTCGCCGCCGAGATGCAGGACGGCTCGATCACCGACCTGCTGCCGCCGAAGAAGCGGCGCTAGCGCCGCGGTCGCCGCCGAGCCGGCGCTGACACCGCGGGTCGCCGGGGAACCGGCGCTACGACTGCTTCCGGCGGCGGCGCACCCGCCGCCCGACCCAGATGCCGGCCACCACCGGAGCGGTGACGATCACGGCGATCTTCGACTTGCGCTTCTTGGTCCCCAGCCGTGACGGCTTCACGCGGGCTTCATCAGGAGCGGGCATCGCAAACTCCTCGGCCACGAGCACGTCACGCGGCTCGCCGCCCACAAGATCGGTGGGCAGTTGCAGCTTCTCAGGCTGCAGCGCCGGGTCGGGTGCCGGCACGCCGAACTCCTCCGCAGCTAGTACGTCGGTCGGCTCGTCGTCATCTCTTTCGTCGCTCATCCTGTCTCGGATGTTCCCAAACCGCACGGTCGAATCACAGGCCTCAGCTTCCCGGTGCGATAATCTAAGTCCCCCCGACTCAGATGAGTGGTACGTACCGCGGCCTCTGGTGGTACCATCTGCTTACTATTCGTAAGTTCCTGCTGAAAGTGAAGACTTGATGACCCGCTTGCTACTTGTCCCGCTAGACGATGCGGTCGTCTTCCCCGGCATGTCCGTCACGCTGGCCGTGGACACCGCCGACGAGGAGCGTGTGCTGCTCGTCCCCCGTCATGAGAACGAATTTGCCGGTGTCGGCACGGTCGCGACCGTCAGCGACAGCGTGCGCTTGCCCGGCGGTGCGCTCGCCGTAGTGGTGGAGGGCCTCCACCGTGGAATCGCAGGTGCCGCGGTCACCGAACCCAACGGCCGCCTGTACGTCGATGTCGAAGAGCGTCCCGATCCGGCCGGCGAGGTTCCGAGCCGCGAGCTGCGCGAGCTGGAGCGCGAATATCGGGCCGTGGTCGAGGAGATCCTGGAGCTGCTCGGCGCCGACAGTCGCATCCAGTCGTTCCTTCGCGGGATCACCGAGCCCGGCGCGCTCGCCGACGCCACCGGTTACTCCCCCGACCTCAACTACGAGCAGCGCGTCGAGCTGCTTCAGCAGGTCGACATTCCGGAGCGCCTCAGGCTGGCGCTGAGCTTCCAGCGGGAGCGCCTCGCCGAGTTGCAGATCCGCAAGCGGATCCGTGACGACGTCGAGTCCGGCGCCGAGAAGCAGCAGCGCGAGTACTTCCTGCGCAAGCAGATGGACTCGATTCGCCGCGAGCTGGGTGAGGACGATGCGTCCGTCGTCGAGGAATACCGCACCAAGATCGCCGAGGCCGGCATGCCCGACGAGGTGCGCGAGCAGGCCGAGAAGGAGCTCGGCCGGCTGGAGCGCGTCGGTGAGCAGTCCGGTGAGTCGAGCGTGATCCGCACGTACCTCGACTGGCTGCTGGCGGTGCCGTGGAACAAGCGCTCTGAGGAGCGCCTCGACCCCCAGCACGCCCGTGAGGTGCTCGATGCAGATCACG
>DATGHN010000303.1:0-2126 GCA_035308005.1 Solirubrobacteraceae bacterium | reverse complement strand
GTCGAAGTCGTAGTAGAAGCCGGCGTCGATGGCCGGGCCAATGCTGATCCTGGTGCCCGGGTAGAGCTCCATCACGGCCGCCGCGAGCACGTGCGCGGCGTCGTGGCGGATCAGGGCAAGGGCCTGATCGGACTTGCCGGTGACGATCGCCACGTGCGCGCCGTCAGGGACCTCGCGGGAGAGATCGCGGAGCTCGCCGTCGACGTCGATCGCCAGCGCCGCGCGGGCGAGCCCCGAGCCGATCGCCGCCGCGACCGCGGCGCCGCTCGCGTCGTCGTCGACCTCGAGGTCGTTTCCGTCGGGCAATGTGACGTGCTTGCTCATCGCCCCAGCGATCCTACGTCACGGCCCGGCCGCGGCGGGGTAGGCTCAGGCTGCGTGGATTCGCTGCGCGGAAAACTCCTGATCGCGCCGCCGACGATGCTCGACCCGAACTTCGAGCGGACGGTCGTGCTCGTTGCCGCCCACGATGAGGAGGGCGCGCTCGGGCTCGTCCTCAACCGCCCCCTCGACACACCGCTCGAGGACATCTCCCCCGAGCTTCGCCCGCTCGTCGAGCCGGGCACGATGCTCCACAGCGGCGGGCCCGTCGCGCCCGACTCAGCGGTCGTGCTCGCCGACTTCCACGACACGACACTCGCCTCGCTGATGATCTTCGGGACGGTCGGATTCCCGAGCGCCGAGTGCGAGCTGAGCGACCTGGTCGACGGTGCGCGCCGGGCGCGCGTCTTCGCCGGTCACTCGGGCTGGGGCCCGGGGCAGCTCGACGGCGAGCTCGACGACGACGGCTGGATCATCGGCCAGCTCGCTCCCGATGAGCTCTGGCAGGCCGACTCGGCAGGTCTCTGGGCGACGGCGCTGCGGCGCAAGGGCGGCAGCTACGCGCTGCTCGCGACGATGCCCGAGGACCCGTCGGTCAACTGATCAGGCGGCGTGCCAGAGCGCGTCATCGCCAAGCGGCGTGCGCGTGACAGCGCCCTCGGCGACCAAGTCGAGCAGGGCATCCTCGGTCGCCTGGCGCTCGACGTCGATCAGGTTGCCGGCCATCGCGACCGCGACCTCCTGGGTGCAGAGGCCCGACGGGAACTGGCGCAGCACCTCGAGCGGGCCGTCCTCGGGCGGAAGGCGGCGCTCGAGGCCCGTGTCGAGGTTGGCGATCAGCACGTCGTAGGCCTCGAGCGGCTGGAAACCGCCGGCCTCGAGGCTGCGCCCGTCGGCGGCCTTGAAGATCAGCGACGGCGCGGTGTAGCGGACGAGCCCGTCGCTGACGGCCGCCTTGCCCTGGAACTCGGTCGGGCCGCCGGCGGCGCTGCGGGCCTCGGCCTTGTCGGCCTCGTAGGCCTCGACGACGGCGTCTGAGTCAAGGGTGGCGACGACTGCTTGGGCGTCGATGCCCGCGACGCCATCTAGCGCCGCGGCGATCGCCGCGTCCTCGTCCATCAGGCTGGTTGTCGTGAACCAGCCGAATGCGAGCGCGCGAAGCGCGGCGAACTCGCGTCCGGGGTGCGCGAGGCGGGTCGCAACGACGGCGCGGCAGCCTCGGCCGGTCGCGACGAGACGGCTGCGCGGAGAGGCGGTGAACGGCATCCCGTAGCGATCGCGGAAGTGGCGTGCGCCGGCGGCCTGTCGGGCCGGCGTGTAGGTGGTGGTGGCGGGGTCGGGCGCTTCGTCGCGCAGCCCGATCGTGACGAGACGCCAGTCGAGCTGGTCGCCGTAGCGCCAGCGAAGCGCGGTGATCGCCGGCGTCGCGGAGTAGGCCCAGGGGCAGGCCGGATCGCTGTAGAGCGTCGTCGAGATCGCCATGCGCAGACTCTATTGAACGGCTGAGCCGGCCCCGCGCGCGCGGGCTGCCCTTCCAGATGTACAAACGGCGCGGCGCGGATTTGCTCCGGCGGGCGATATGGGCCGGGGGCTGTGAAACGTAGAAATCACCGCGAGGCCGCAGCAGCGGCAAAGCCGCCGTACCCGCCCCCTGGAGGAGCGCATGCTCGCAACCGTTCTAACGCCCTACGCACCCTGGCTCAACGCGGGCGACAACTCGTGGCAGATGACGGCCGCGACTTTCGTCGGCCTGATGAGCGTCCCTGGTCTCGTCGTTCTCTACGGCGGCGTGATGCAGAAGCGCT
>DATGHN010000302.1:0-2032 GCA_035308005.1 Solirubrobacteraceae bacterium | reverse complement strand
GCGTCGTGCCGCTGGTGTTCGAGGCCTTCGACTGGGAGCACGGCGTGTTCCTCGGCTCGACGATGGCGTCCGAGACGACCGCGGCCGCGACGGGCGCGGTCGGGAAGCTGCGCCGCGACCCCTTCGCGATGCTGCCCTTCTGCGGCTACAACATGGGCGACTACTTCGACTACTGGCTGAAGATCGGCCGCGAGCACGACAACGCCAAACTGCCGCGGATCTTCTACGTCAACTGGTTCCGCCGCGACGCCGACGGGCGCTTCCTCTGGCCGGGGTTCGGCGAGAACAGCCGCGTGCTCGAGTGGATCTTCCGCCGCTGCGACGACGCCGCGCCGGCGCTCGACACGCCGATCGGTCGCCTGCCGGCTCCGGGCGCGCTCAACGTCGAGGGCACCGACGTGACGCCCGAGGACCTCGAGCAGCTGTTCGCCGTCGACCACGACGAGTGGCTAGCCGAGCTGCCCCCGATCCGCGAGCACCTTGCAACGTTCGGCGATCGTCTGCCGCGCGAGCTCCTCGGGCAGCTCGAGGCGCTCGAAGCGCGACTTCGCTCCTAGCGGACGGCTCGCCATTTCCGGACTGCGCGTGCGCAGCTTCACCGACGCGGACCTCTCCGCGGTCGCCACTTTCGGCGCGGCGGCGTTCGGCTTCGACACCGCCGACGCGTCCGTCGCCGCCCGCTGGCGCGCGCGCATCGCGCATCCGCTCTCGACCGATCCCGAGGGGGCTTTCGTCGCCGAGCTCGGCAAGGACATCGTCGGCGTCGCGATGGCGGTCGCACGCGAGCGGCTGTGGTGCCTCTCGCTGCTCGCCGTCGCGCCGTCCGCCCAGAGCGGCGGGGCGGGACGCGCGCTGATGGAGCGAGCGCTGACGTATGCCTCGACGACCACCGACGCCGGGTTGATCCCGAGCTCGAGCGATCCGCGCGCGCTGCGCCTGTACGCGCTCTCGGGCTTCGAGCTTCAGCCCACCTTCGAGGCCGCGGGCATCCTCGATCGCGGCGCGCTGCCGCGCCCGGCCGGCTCGATCCGCGCTGGCGCTGACGGCGATCTCGAGGGCCTCGAGCCGATCTCACGGGCGGTGCGCGGCGCACCGCACACCAGCGAGATCGAGTTCGCGCTCGGGTTCGGCGCACGCCTGCTGCGGCTCGGCGACCGCGGCTTCGCGGTCGTCTATCCCGGCCACGCCGTCTGGCTGCTGGCGGCGCTCGACGACGACGCAGCATCACAGCTGCTGTGGGCCTCACTGGCGCTGGCAGACACCGAGCGACCAGCCGTGCGCTGGATCACCGGCGCCCAGCAGTGGGCGATCGACGTGGTCGTCCGCGCGGGCCTTCGCCTCGTGCCCTGCGGGGCGCTCTGCGTGCGCGGGAACCCCGGAACGCTCGCGCCCTACCTGCCGAGCGCGCCGTTCGCCTGATCGCTCAGTGGCGCTCGCCGGTCGAGGCCGGCGGACGCGACTCCTCGGCGAGCGAGGTCACCTGGAGCGCACCGCGGGCGGCGTTCTCGAGCACCTCGCTGGCCTCCTCGATCGAGCGCGCGTAGAGCTCGACGAGCAGGTGGACGGTGATCCGGCGGTCGTCGTCGTGCTTGTGGAAGCGGACATGGGTGAAGAACTCGCGGACGCCGTGGTCGCCGAACGCCGCGTAGGAGAGCGCGTCGCCTGCCTCGGGGCCCGAGCACGTCTCGACGTCATCGGAGTCGACGGTGACCGTGCACGAGGCGACCCACGGGGTGCCGGCGACCATCCGCTCCCAGCGGTCCTCGATCGGCTCCAGGCGGTTGTTGTGGAACCCGAGGTGGGGTTGGTCGTGCATGCACTCGCGGCACTGGACGACCGCTTCCTGCATCTCGTCGACGACCTCGCCGCGCTCGCCCGTCTCCGGGTCGATCCGGTGGATTCCCTCGTAGTGGACCTGCACCTCGAGGTTCTGTGACCAGCAGCGGTAGCACCGCAGCCAGCTCCTCACCTCAGTTGAGCCCTCCATCCGTTCGATTCTACGGGGCCTGACCTCCGGCGAGTGCGCGCTGCC
>DATGHN010000301.1:0-12806 GCA_035308005.1 Solirubrobacteraceae bacterium | reverse complement strand
TCGAGCACGTTGTCGAACGTCGCCGAGTCCGAGCCGCCGGGACGGACCACCGGCAGCACCTTCGCGAGGTCGTCGCCGAACAGCTCGCTCGCCATCTGGCTCTCACGCGCGCGCATCCAGTTGACGTTGCCCTGGAGCGTGTTGATCTCGCCGTTGTGGGCGATCATCCGGTAGGGGTGCGCGAGCTCCCAGCTCGGGAACGTGTTGGTCGAGAAGCGCGAGTGCACGAGCGCAAGCGCCGTCGACATCCGCTTGTCGGCGAGGTCCGCGTAGAAGCCGCCCAGCTCGGGCGGCAGCTCGCCGTCGCGGCCGCGGTAGGCCTCGGGGATCATCATCATCGCCGCGTGGGGCAGCGAGCGCCCGGCCAGCGTCAGGAGCTCGAGCACGTTGTCGAACGTCGCCGAGTCAGACCCGCCGGGGCGCACGACCGGCAGCACCTTCGCGAGGTCCTCGCCGAACAGCTCGCTCGCCATCTGGCTCTCGCGCGCGCGCATCCAGTTGACGTTGCCCTGGAGCGTGTTGATCTCGCCGTTGTGGGCGATCATCCGGTAGGGGTGGGCGAGCTCCCAGCTCGGGAACGTGTTGGTCGAGAAGCGCGAGTGGACGAGCACGAAGGTCGAGGCCATCCGCTCGTCGGAGAGGTCGCGGTAGAAGTAGTCGAGCTGGTAGGCGATCAGCATGCCCTTGTAGACGACCGTCCGCGAGGAACAGCTGGCGATGTACATGCGATCCTCGAAGGCCTTCTCGGCGAGGCGGCGGATCACGTAGAGCTTGCGTTCGAAGGCGTCCTGATCCGTGTCGTGGGCGGGGCCGGCGCCGATGAAGAGCTGGCGGATCGTCGGCTGCGAGGCGCGCGCCGTCGGGCCGATGCGGCGGTCGTCGGTGGGGACGTCGCGCCAGCCGAGCACGCGCTGGCCCTCCTCGAGGGTGATCCGCTCGAGCAACGCGGTCAGCTCGGACTGCTCGGCGGAGTCGGTCGGCAAAAAGCACATCGCGACGCCGTAGCTTCCGGCCGGCGGCAGCTCGAAACCCGCGATCTCGCGCAGGAACTCGTCGGGCATCTGCAGAAGCAGCCCCGCGCCGTCACCGGTCTCGGGGTCAGCGCCCGCCGCGCCGCGGTGCTCGAGGTTGGCGACCGCCTCGATCCCCAGGCGTACGACCTCGTGGCTAGGGATGTTGTCCAGGCGTGCGACGACAGCGACGCCACAGGCGTCGTGCTCGTAGCGTTCGTCGTACAGGCCGTCGGCCTGCTGGGGCTGGCGAATCCTGGTCATTTTTGAGGGATCCCGACTGGTGCGCCGTGAGCGCGACGGCTTGCGGTCACCTGAGGCGGACGCGAATCCTACCAGCGAATCCCGTAGCGCTAAAGGGGCTCGCGGAGCGTCATCGCCTCCCCCCAGGAGCACAGGCGAGCCCTTCCGGGGCACGTTCCGCAGCGCTCGATACCGGGATCCGCGGACACCTCGAAGCGCCCTTTACGCAGCGGCGCGAGCCGCCGCGCGAGCTCGTCCTCGAGCGCATCGCGGTCGCTTGAGGCGTGACGCACCGAGAGCAGCAGCTCCGGCTCGCGCAGAAAGCAATGGGCCACCTCGACCGCCTTCGCGCCCGAGGCGAGGCCGGCGAGCGCGTAGACGAGCCGCTGGATCGCGTAGTCGCTCTCGAGCTGCGCCTCGGGGTCCTCGATGCGGTCGCTCTTGTAGTCGACGATGAGCATCGTCCCGTCGGCCTCGACGCCGGCCGCATCGAGGTAGCCGCGCAGCAGCAGCCCGCCGCGCGTCAGGAACGCGAAGGGCATCTCGCGGCGCACGTCGCGCGCGCCGGCGAGCCGCGCGCAGAGGGGGCTGCGCGAGAAGGCGTCGGCAACCGCGGCGATCGCGCCCAGGTCCTCGCCGGCTTCGAGCGCTACGCGGGCCGCCGCCGCCGCGTCCCTGACCGCGTCGACGCTGAAGGGACCTGGCGCCGCGAAGTCGACGCCCTCGAGCAGCGCGTGGATGACCGTGCCGCGCGCCGCGGCGCCATCCCCCGAGGGGCCGGGCGACGCGACGTCGGGAAGCCCGATCACGCGCTGGAGGTGGTAGCGGTAGGGGCAGCGCTCGAACTCGGCGATCGCGGTGTATGAGAGTGCTCGCTGATCTGGCGCTGAGACGCGCATGGGTGACGCGGCGCTTGGCATCGGATCGGCGAGCGCGGCCGGCGCGACGACGGCCCCCGCGGCCGCTGGGGAGAACGAGGCGGGCGTGACCAGCTCGAGGCGCAGCGGCACGCCGCCCGCAGCCGTCACCTCCTCGACCCCGGCGCCGGCTGCGGCTCGCTGCGCCAGGTCTGCGACGAGCGCCGGGCCGAGCCAGGCGATCGTCGTCTGTCCCCCCCAGCGCTCGAAGCTGCCGGCGCCGGTCAGGATCAGGCGCTCGCGGGCGCGCGTCATCGCGACGTAGGTCACGCGCTTCTCCTCCGCGGCGGCGGCCGCCCTGCGCTCCTCGCGAAGCAGCCCGAAGTCGAGCGTGTCGACCGGCTCGCGCTCGAGTGTCTGAAGGCGCAGGCCGACGCGCGCGTCGTCGGCGAGCAGCGCCGGCTGGCGGTCGGGCTGGCCATGGCCGAGGTCGGCGAGGCAGACGACGTCGAACTCGAGGCCCTTTGCGGCATGGATCGTCATCAGGCGGATTGCCGCCTCGCCGGCCTCGGGCGGCGGCGCCTCGGTCTCGCGCAGCGAGCCGACGCGACCGAGCGCGAGCGCCGCGACGAAGCGCCGCAGATCGCGTCCCTCGCGCTGCTCGAAGGCTCGCGCGAGGCGCTCGAGCTTGCGGACGTTGGCGATCCGCCGCTGGGGCGAATGGAGCGTCGCCAGATGGACGTCGTAGCCGTTGGCGGCGACCGCCGACGCGACGAGCTCGCCGAGGCCGGCGCCAGCGACACCGGCGCGGGCGCCGTCGAGGCGCGCGGCGAGCGCGGTGCTGCGGGCGCCGGGCGCCTCCCCTGAGATCAGGATCTCCCAGGGTGAGCGGCCCGCCGCGCGGGCGCGCAGGCGCAGCTCGAGCAGCTCATCGGCGGAGCAGGCGCCGAGCGGGGAGGCCAGGACGCCGTAGAGGGCGAGCTCATCGCGCGGGTTGGCGAGCGCGCGCAGCCAGCTGATCAGGTCGCGGACCTCGGGCCGCGCGAAGAAGCCGCCGCCGGCCGTCGCGAGCGTCGCATGGCCGAGATCCGAGAGCGCCGCCTCATAGACCCACATCGACGTCGCCGCGCGAAGCAGCACGACGATGTCCTCGGGTGCGGCAACGCCGGCGCCGATCAGCTGATCGATTCGCCGCGCGAGCACCCGCGCCTCGGCGCGGCGCCAGAGCGGGGCGGGCGCGAGCTCGACGCCGAGCGCCTCCTCGTGCTCCTTCCAGCCCTCGCCGCTGTCGGCGACGATCAGCTCGAGTCGCGTCCCCCCGTCCTCCTCGCGACCCGCCTGCAGCGGAACGAATGACTCGCCAAAGCGCTCTCCGAAGACGGCGTTGACGGCGCGCAGGATCGGCGGGCGGGAGCGGAAGTTGACCGACAGGACGCCGGCCGCGCCCAGCTCGGCGAGCCGCGATCGGCGGTTGCGGAAGAGGGCGACGTCGGCGTGGCGGAAGCCGTAGATCGACTGGAACTCGTCGCCGACGGTGAACAGGTTGTCGCGCTCGAGCGCTTCGAGGATCGCCATCTGGCGGGGGTTTGTGTCCTGGAGCTCGTCGACCATCACGCGCTCGAAGCGCTCCGACCACAGCGCCGCGACCTCGCCGTGTTCGCGAAGAAGCGTCCCCGCGCCGAGCTCGAGGTCGTCGAAGTCGACGGCGCCGCGGCGCCGCTTGCGCTCGGCGTAGCGCTCGCCGAAGGCGCGCAGCAGGCCGTCGAGGAGGATCACGGCGGGCGCTCCGAGCGCGTCCGCGCAGGCCGCCTCGTAGTCCGCGCGGGCGTCCTCGTAGTCCGCGCACGCGGCGCTCGCCAGGGCGCTCGAGCCGTTTCGCAGCGCCAGCTCGGCGACCGCCGCCGGGGCGCCTGGGCCGGTCCGCGCAAGCAGCCCCTGGCACTCCTCCAGCCGATCGAGCGCGCGCTCGATCGACTTCGAGGGCTCGAGCGCGGCGAGCTCGGCGGCAACGGCCGCCGCGGCGTGCGCCAGACGCTCGGCGGCGGCGCCCGGCTGCGCGCGCGGACGCGGCACCGGCAGCGCCGGTGTGGAGATGCCGCGGCTTCGCAGCTCGTCATAGACCGCGGCGATCGCCTCGCGCAGTTCGCCGACACCGAAGGCCGCGGCCAGCTCCAGCGCCTCCGGCTGCTCGATCCAGCGCGCCGCCGCGTCATCGAAAGCCGCGTCGCGAAGCTCCGCCGCCTGAGCGTCGCCGAGCACGATGAAGTCCGGCGGCAGGCCCGCCGGCGCCGCATGGGCGCGAAGCAGGCGCATGCAGAAGCCGTGGAAGGTCGAGATGAACGCCGCGAGGCTCTCGTGCGCCGCGTCGCGACGGCCGGCCGTCGCGAGCGCCACGCGGATCCGCTCACGCAGCTCACCGGCCGCGCGGTCGGTGAAGGTGATCGCGAGGATCCGCGAAGGCGCGACACCGTCCTCGAGCACCGAGCGCACGTAGCGCTCGACGAGCACGCTCGTCTTGCCGCTGCCGGCGTTCGCGGCGAGCGCGAGCGGGCCGCCGCGGCGCTCGACGGCGCTGCTCTGCTCGGGGCTCAGCGCGGTGTTCATCGTGCCTCGCTTCGGCAGATCTCCGGGTAGCGGCAGCCCGAGCTGCCGCACGTCGCCGGCCGAGGCTCGAACTTCCCCTCCGCCATCTGGGCAGCCGCGACGACGGCTGTTTCAAGCCGCTCCGCGATCAGCGAACGCAGACCCTCCGCCGTCAGGCGGTCATTGGAAACAAGCGCCGCGGCCGTGTCGACGTCGTCGCGGATCGCGCCGCGGGCGCGCAGGTCGCTGTTTCGGAGCGGCTGGTAGAGCCCGCCCGCGGCCTCCACGCCGAAGAGCCGCTCGGCGGCGAGCATGTAGAGGGCGGGCTGGAGGCGGCCGTCCTCGACCCATCGCGCGAGCGGCGAGACGCGGGCGCTGGTCTTGTAGTCGTAGACGAGCGCCGTGCCGGTTTGCGGGTCGACGTCGAGGCGATCGATCTGCCCGGCGAGCTCGAGGCGGCCGTCGGCCAGGAGCACCGCGGGCTGCTCGGAGTGCTCGAGGCCGAACGAGGTCTCGAAGCGCTGCGGCTCGTGCGTGCTGGCCGAGCGGGCGGCGTGCTCGAGGTAGCGGCGCAGGTCGCTGCGCAGTCGCCAGCGCTCGGCACGCTCGACCGTCTCGCTCGGCGAGAGCGCCGGCGCGGGGGCGTCGAGCGCCGCGTCGAGCTCCTCGAGCGCGACGGGCAGGCTGGCGTGCGTGATCGCGGCGCTGCCGGTTCGGTCTTGGAGGCCTGCGAAGACGCGTCGCAGGGCCTCGTGGGCGGCCGATCCGCGCGCCGTCCAGATCTCATCGGGCGCGAGCTTCTCGGCGCGCAGGCCGCGCTCGACGAACCAGGCCACCGGGCAGGCGGTCCAGCTCTCGAGCGCCGACGGCGAGAAGGACGCGCGCTCGCGAAGGCGCGACATCAGGGAGGCGTCCGCGAGCGGGGCGATCACCCCGTCGCGAAGTCTTGGGCCGCTCAGCGCGTCCTGGAGGCGCGCGAGCGCGGGCGGAGCGTCGGTGGTCCAGGCGATCGCGCCGGCAGCACGCTGCTCACGACGCTCGAAGAGCGCGGTTCCGAACACGTCGATCACCTCGTCGACGAAGAGCGAGCGCACCGAAGGCTCGCCGTCGTCGCCGGCGCCGTGCCAGCTCAGCCGCAGCCAGCGCGTCGGCCGCGAGCAGAGCGCGTAGAAGAGGTAGCGCTCGGCTGCCGGAGCGCCGGTGAGCAGCAGGCCGCTCGCGCGGGCGAGCTCGTCGCGCTCGCCGCTTGAGAGAAACGGCTGTTCTGAGTCGGCGCCGGGGAACTCGCCCTCCTGCAGGCCCGTGATGTAGAGCGCCCGCACGCGCCGCGCGCGAAGCGCGAGCGCGTCGCAGATCAGCACGGCCTGGGCGTCGGTTGAGGGGGCGAGCTCGACGATCGTCGTTTCGAGCGCCGCGGCGATCGCCGCAGGCCCGCCCTCCAGGCGCGCGTCCGCGCGGGCCAGGTCGCGTAGCTCCCGGAGCGTTCGCCGGCACGTCCGCAGCACCGCGGCGTCCCACGGGTCAAGCAACGCCGCATCGCGTCGCCAGGGTGCTTCGAACAGCGCGTCGGCCTCGCGCTCGACACGCTCGATCAGCGCCGGCGGCGGCCGCCGCGCAGCTTCGGCGAGGCGATCGAGAACGTCGGGGGCAAACCCCTGCGCTTCGAGTAGCGCGCGGGCCTCGGCGAGGCCGCTCGTGCCCTCGCGCAGCAGCTGCGCCTCGACGCGGTCGGCGAAGTCGGGCCGGGCGACCGCGCGAAGCCAGCGAACGAGGTCCGCCGCGCCGCCGCCGAGGAGGGCGGCGCGCAGCAGGGCGAGCAGCGCGCCGCCGAGCGCCGTGTCGGCGAAGCGCTCGCGGCGCGCCGCGGTGTACGGGATCGCGCGCGAGTCGAGCACCTGAGCCAGCGCCGCCGCAACAGCCGACGTGCCGCGCGTGACGACCGCGACGTCGCCGGCCGCGCAGCCGGCGCGCAGCAGCAACTCGATGTCGCGACCGATCAGCTCGGCCTCGGCGCGCTCGTCGCCGCCTTCGAGCAGCTCCACCGCGTCCCCGCACGGCACGGGCGTCGCGTCCTCGAAGAGCGCGCGCTCGAGCTGGTGTAGCTCCGGCGCCTCATAGAAGTCTTCGGCCGCTTCGAGCTCGACGACCTCCTCGGCCGCGGGACGGAGCGTTTCGAGCGTCGCGGCGCGCTCTGAGAGCGCGAGGCGACCGCCCTCGCCGGGCAGTGAGATCGTGACCGGCGCACCGACGTGATTGGCCAGCGTCTCGACCGCGTCGAGCTGAAGGGGATCGAGGTCGTCGAAGCCGTAGATGAAGACAGGCGTGCGCCCCCAGCGCTCGGGGGCCAGGCGCAGCGCGTCGAGGGCGGCGGCCGCGAGGAGCTCTTGGTCGAGGCGCCCGAGGCGCTCGAGCGCGGCGCGATAGCTCGAATAGAGGCCCGCGAGCTCCTCGGCGTAGGTCGCGCGCCGCGAGCCGGCCGGAGCCCAGGCGCGCAGGGCGACCGTGAAACGCGCGGGCGCCGCGCGGCGCGCCTCGAGCTCGGCGAAGAAGCCGGCTAGCGATCCGGCGAAGCCGGGCGACTGCGACGCCGCGGCGAGCACGTCGAGGCCGGCCCTGGCGACGACGCTCGCGACGATCCGCTCGCGCGCCGTTGGGCCGATCGCCGCGGCGGCGATGCCCGCGCGCGAGGAGATCTCGCGCAGCAGGCCGCCGAAGGCCTCGACGCGGATGCCGAGAACCGCTCCGGCGCCCGCCAGCTCGCGGCTGTAGTGGTCGACGTCTGCCGCGCGCGGGACGACGAGGATCGGCTCGCGCGCGAGCGCCAGTCGGTAGCGCTCGAGGATCTGCTGCGCCTTGGCGGCGTTGGCAGGTCCGGTGATGATCGTCAGTCCCATCGAAACGCCCATGGTGGCGCGCGGCGGGGACAGGACGAAGCGGGGCTAGGCGGCCTTCTCCTCCGGGCTCGTCTCGCTCTCGATCTCGGGAGCTTTCGCGCCCTCGCGCGCCCACGGCTCGTCGAACTCGACGCGCCATTTCCCTTCAGGCGTCTGCATCAGCGCCAGGCGGGCGCGGAACGAGCGTCCGCTGCGGCCGCGGAAGCCGGTCACCGGCCGCTCCGTGCGGCCCTTCGCGATCAGCTCGCGGGCGACCGCGAGTGGGAGCTGCTTGCCGGCCTTGCCCTTCCAGATCACGAAGCCGCAGCCGGGATCCTCGCGCGCCCAGCAGGAGTAGCCCTTGCGATTCTCGATGATGTCGTGTCCGCAGACCGGGCAGGGACCGAGGTTGGCGCGCGGGATGCGGACGTCCTTGAGCGTCTCGTCGAGGACGTCGACCGTCTCCTTCGCGAAGCCGGCGATGTCGCGCATGAACTTCTCGCGCGAGTCCTCGCCACGCTCGATCTGGCCGAGGCGCTGCTCCCAGCGACCAGTCAGGTCGGGCGATGTGAGCGCGTGCTCGCCGAGCAGGCGGATCACGTTGAGGCCCTTCTCGGTGGCGATCAGCGATCGCCCGTCGCGCTCGACGTAGCCGACGTCGATCAGCCGCTCGATGATCGCCGCGCGGGTCGCCGGCGTGCCGATGCCCGAGTCCTTCATCGCCTCGCGGACGCCCTCGTCGTCGACGAGCTTGCCGGCGGTCTCCATCGCGCCGAGCAGCGAGGCGTCGGTGTAGCGCCGTGGCGGCTTGGTCTCCTTGGCGAGGGACTCGATCTCGAGCGTGCGCGACGGCTCGCCCTGCTCGAGCTGCGGCAGCGTCTGATCCTGCTCGTCGTCCTCATCGGCGGCCCCCTCGGCCGGCGCCGCCTCCTCGGCCGAGGTCAGATACACGCCGCGCCAGCCCGGAACGAGCAGGACCTTGCCGCGCGTGCGAAAGACGTGCTCGGCGACAGTCGTCTCGACGCGCGTGTTCTCGAGCAGCGCCTCGGGGTGAAGGGCCGCGAGGAAGCGGCGCACGACGAGGTCGTAGACGCGCTTGTCGTCGGAGTCCATCTTGTCGACGGGGTGCTCGGCGCGGGTCGGGATGATCGCGTGGTGGTCGGTGACCTTGGAGTCGTCGATCACGCGGGCGAGCGGAAGCAGGTCGAGGCTCGTGACGTAGGCCGCGGCGTCGCGGTACTCGGCGCGCGCGCCGACGAGCTCGGCGGTCGGCTTGATCTCGGCCGCCATGTCGCTGGTCAGAAAGCGCGAGTTGGTGCGCGGGTAGGTGAGCGCCTTGTGCTCCTCGTAGAGGCGCTGGGCGGCGCCCAGCGTGCGGCGCGCCGAGAAGCCGAATCGCGTGTTGGCGTCGCGCTGAAGGGAGGTCAGGTCGTAGAGCATCGGCGGCTTCTCGCTGACCTCTCGCTTCTCGACCTTGGTGATCTCGCCGGCGCCGTCGCGCACAGCGGCGACGATCGCGAGCGCCTCGGCCTCGCTTTGCAGGCGGGGCTTGGCGCCCGCGTGGAAGCGCCCGTCGTAGCGGCGCGCGGCGTCGTCTGAGGGCTCGAAGCGCGCGTCGACAAGCCAGTAGGGCTCGGGGACGAAGGCGCGAACCTCCTCCTCGCGGCGGGCGATGATCGCCAGCGTCGGCGTCTGCACGCGTCCCAGCGACACGGCCCCGTCAAACGAGGAGCGCAGGCGGATCGTCGCCGCGCGCGTCGCGTTCATGCCGACGATCCAGTCGGCCTCCGAACGCGAGCGGGCGGCCTCCTCGAGGCTCGCGAGATCGGCTGCCGGCCGAAGGCTCGCGAAGGCCTCGCGCATCGCCGTCGCGGTCATCGACTGAAGCCACAGCCGGCGCACCGGGAGCTTCGATCCGGACTTCTCGTAGAGGTAGGCGAAGATCAGCTCGCCCTCGCGCCCGGCGTCGCAGGCGTTTATGACCTCGCTGATGTCGTCGCGACGAAGCTGCGCGCTGACGACCGACATCTGCTTCTTGGACCGCTCGTCGCGGACGACGAGCTTGAAGCGGTCGGGCACGATCGGAAGGTCCGCCATCCGCCAGCGCTTGAACTTCGGGTCGTACTCGTCGGGCTCGGCGAGTTGGACGAGGTGGCCGACGGCCCAGGTGATGACGTGCTCCTCGGCCTCAAGATAGCCCTCGTGCTTGGCGAACGGCCCCGGTAGCACGCGCGCGAGGTCGCGGCCCACGGATGGCTTCTCGGCAATGACGAGCGTCTTCATCGGCTCGCAGAGTAGCGCCACGAGCAGCTCATCCCGTACAGCCCTGCGTGGAGACCGCTCCGCGAGCGAGCGCAAGATCGGCGCGGACCGTCGAGTTGGCGACGCCGAAGCCGCCCGCCGGACCGCCGCTGGTGGTCGCCGCGAAGACCGTCGTGAGGACTTTGCCGGCGCGCGAAATGACGGGCCCGCCCGAGTTGCCCGGGCGGATCAGGCCGCGGACCGCGGTCAGGCGGCGCGAGACCGGGCCGCGCCCGTAGGCGTCCTGCGTGTTGATGTAGGCGGTCACCCCGACCCGCGCCGGTTCCAGGCGCAGCGGTCCGTCTAGCGGGTATCCGGCGATCGCTCCCGGCGTCTCGCTCGCCACGTCGGCGGCGAGCCGAAGCGGCCGCACGGGCAGGCCGGGCACACGGAGGATCGCGACGTCGTTGCGCGGGTCGAAGCGGACTACCGTCGCGGGCAGCTGCGGCCCGACGCCGTCGACCTCGACGGCCGTGGCACTCTCGCCGGCGACAACGTGGGCGTTGGTGACGATGACTCCGCGCGCGATCGCCCAGCCGGACCCCTCGATGCCCAGACCGCAGGCCGAGCCCACGACGCGGACGACGCTCAGACGGGCTCGGGCGAGCGCCGCCTGACTGGCCAGGCCGGACGGCGGCGGCGCAAGCGCCGCACCGCCGGCGGCGATCGCCGGCAGCGGATCGATGCGCGCGAGCGCGTTGAGCACAACACCGCTCGGCGGCATCAGCTCATCGAGCTGGCGCAGGATCTGCGAGCGGCGGACCGACGTGGCGAGCGAGCCGCCGCCACCCGGCAGGGCGAGCACGACGATCCCTGCGATCCACGCGATCGCAAGCGCGACGCACGCGCTGAGGATCGCCCCGAGGACGCCGTCGAGCATCCCCAGGAACGGCAGCCGCAGGCTCCGGCGCAGGCGCAGGCCGACGCCCTCGAGGCCGAACGCCAGGATCGCGCCGAGGCCGAGCGCTCCGACGAGCCCGAATACCGGCGCGTAGGGCGAGGACGCTCCGGAGGCAAGCAGCGCGTCGGCGATGCGTGTGCCGACGATCGCGCCGAGCACGAACCCAGCCAGCGAGAGGACGCCCGCGATGAAGCCGCGCAGATAGCCCGAGATCGCAAACAGCGCCGTCGCAGCGAGGATCACCCAGTCGAGTGTCGTCATCGTGGCGTCGCGCGAGCGCCTGCCGCTATCGGCTCATTGCGCGGGCGAGCGAATCAGCTCGAGTGCGACGTCGATCGCGACCTCCCAGCCGAGGTTGAGGCGGCCGCCGCTGATCTCATTGTTGAAGTCGACGCCGAATTCGCGGCGGTCGATCGTGGCGGCGAGGTCGATCCCGAGATGCTCGGTCGTCGGATCGTTCTGGTGCGGCACCTCGGAAGGGCCGGTCACCGAGCCCCTCGCGACGACGGGCTTGGTGACGCCGCGCATCGTCAGGTTGCCGTTGACGACGAGCTCTCCGCCTTCCGTCGTGATCTGCTCCGAGACGAACGCGATCGTCGGATGGCTCTCGGCGTCGAAGAACGCCGGGGACAGCATGTGCGTGCGCAGGGCGTCGATCGGAACCTTGAGGTCGTCGAGGCGAACCTCGCCGCGCAGGGTCCGCGTGTCGCCGTCGTAGCTGCCTGTCACCGGGTAGAAGCTGGCGCGAAACGATGCGACAGCGTGGTGTCGAACGCTGAAGCGCATCGTCGAGTGACGGGCGTCCAGCTCCCAGCGCCCGGTCTCGGGCAGTACCCCGGTTGCGAGAGTGCTCATGTCGCTCCTCCTGTCGGATCTTGGCGGCTGAGCAGGACCGCGCTGAGGCGGGACAGATGCCGCCATGCGAGCTTAGCCCACGCGTTCGCGACGACCCCGAGCAGGCGTTGCCGCGGCTGCGCGCGTCCTTGCGCGGGCGGCAAGCGCGGCGCTTGCGGCGCCGCGGCGTCGGAGCGTCCCAAACGCTGGCAGGCCCCTGAATGCTCCTGTAGATTGCGGCCCACGATGACGATGACAGGCCTTTCGGCGGCGCTTGACGACTTCATCGCCGCGCTCGGCCCGGACCGCGTGATCGCCGACGCCGAAGCGCTGCCCGAGTGGCGCGACCCCTTCCAGCACGAGAGCTGGGACGACTTCGCGGCCTCGGCAATCGTGATGCCGGAGACCGTCGAGGAGATCCAGGAGGTCGTCCGCATCGCCGGCCGCCACGGCATTCCGCTGTGGACGCATTCGACCGGGCGCAACAACGGCTACGGCGGACCCGCTCCGCGCGTCAAAGGCTCGGTGATCGTCAGCCTGCGCAACATGAACAAGGTGCTCGAGATCAACGAGGAGCTCGGCTACGCGGTCGTCGAGCCGGGCGTGCGCTGGTTCGACCTCTACGAAGCGATCCAGGCGCAGAAGGCGCGTCTGATGATCTCGGTCGCCGACCTGGGCTGGGGGAGCGTGATCGGCAACACGCTCGACCACGGGATCACCTACATGCCCTACGGCGTCGACTTCGGCCTGCCCTGCGGGATGGAGGTCGTGCTCGCCGACGGCTCGCTGCTTCGCACCGGGATGGGCGCGATGGAGAACAACCCCTCCTGGCACGTCTACCGGCGCGGCCTCGGACCTACCCCCGACCAGCTCTTCATGCAGTCCAACTTCGGGATCGTCACCAAGATGGGCGTCTGGCTGATGCCCTACCCCGAGGTCTACATGCCGCTCTGGCTGCGGGTCTGGCGCGACGACGACCTCGGGCCGGTGATCGACATCCTGCGCAAGCTGATGCTCGACGGGACGATACGGATGGTGCCGCAGGTGATGAACGCGGTCCTGCTGGGCGCCGTCTTCTCGAAGCGCGACCTCTGGCACGACGGCGACGGGCCGATGCCCGAGGAGGCGATCGAGCGGATGGCCCGCGAGCTTGAGATCGGGCGCTGGTGCATGCGCTTCGCGCTCTACGGCGACGAGGCCGTCG
>DATGHN010000300.1:0-7971 GCA_035308005.1 Solirubrobacteraceae bacterium | reverse complement strand
CTCGATATCCACGTCGTCGATGTCGAGGTGGGTGACGGCGCGGACCACGCCGCCGTGGATGGTGCCGGACACGCCGATTCCGACGCTTGCCAGCCGCGCTATCGCCTCCTGCGAACTGAGGCCGAGCTCGCCAACGTCAATTTGAACGAAGTTGGTTTGAACGCGCGCGAGATCGACGGGCACGCCGGAGGCCGCCCAACCTTCTGCGAGTCGCCGCGCGCGCGAGTGATCGTCCGCCAAGCGCGCGACGTTGTGCTCAAGCGCATAGAGACCCGCCGCCGCCACCACGCCGGCCTGCCGCATCGCCCCGCCAAAGCGATGCTTCTCGATCCGGGCGCGCTCCATGAGTCGTGCTGATCCCGCGATGACGGCGCCGACCGGGCACCCAAGACCCTTGGTGAAGCACAGCGTCACAGTGTCGAACATGCAGCCGATCTCCGCGGCCGGGCGACCCTGCGCGACCGCGGCGTTGGCTATCCGAGCGCCGTCCAGATGGAGCCCCAGCTCGAGCTCGCGGGCCACCGCAACGACCTCCTCCAGCGCATCTTGCGGCCAGACAGTCCCGCCCGAGGCGTTGTGGGTGTTCTCGAGCGCGAGCATCACCGGGACCGGCTGGTGCAGCGGGTCGATCGGCTTGGCTTGCAAGAGCACCTGCTCGGGGGTGAAACGGCCCAGCGTCCCTGCCAGCCCACGCGTGAGCAACCCGGCGTGGACGGCCGCTCCGCCAAGCTCGGAGATCATGATGTGAGCGTGCTGCTCGACGAGCAGTTCGCCGCCCCGCGTCCCGAGGATCACGAGCGCGATCGCGTTGGCCATCGTCGCGCTCGGCAAGTACACCGCCGCCTCTTGGCCGAGGAATGTGGCCGCGGCGACCTCGAGCGCCAGCACCGTCGGGTCCTCTCGCTTCTGCTCGTCTCCGACCTCCGCATTCGCCATCGCCTCACGCATCGCAGGCGACGGGCGAGTCTGAGTGTCGGAGCGCATGTCGATCATGTCGCTGCATCAACCCTAGACGCTGGGCGGCCAGAAACCTGACCTGCCCCGGGGTCGTCACCTTCGAGGAGCCGTGAGGGCTTGGCCGGCGAGGGCGCCGATATTCTTTGCGCGTGAAGCTCGGCTACGCAGCGCGCGCCGTGAGACGGCCGCCCGCCGGGCACTCCGGGCCGCGCGCGTGAGCGGCCGCGCCGTCAGCCCGGCGCTCGACAGGCAACACGCAAGACCGCGCGGCGGGCGGTCCGCGCCGTCTGCGCACAGCACGCGCTCGCAGAACCTCGCCGTCCTCGTGGTCGTGACAGGCGTCATGATCGCGGCCGTCGACACGACGATCGTCGTGCTCGCGCTGCCGGCGATCCAGCGCTCGCTGCATATCGGCCTGGCGTCGGTGATCTGGGTGATCATCGGATACCTGCTGGTGATCACCGTGCTGGCAACTCAGGTCGGACGCCTCGGGGACATGTTCGGCCGCGTCCGGGCCTACCAGGCGGGCTTTCTCGTGTTCATCGTCGGGTCGCTCGCGTGCGCGCTCTCGTGGAGCGAGATCGCGCTGATCGTCTTCCGCCTTGTACAGGGCGTGGGCGGCGCGCTGATGACCGCCAACGCCGGGGCCGTGATCGCCGACATCATCCCGCCCGAGCGACGCGGCCGCGCGTTCGGCTTCTACGGCATCGGCTGGAACACGGGTGCGGTCCTGGGCGTGGTGCTAGGCGGCCTGATCGTCACCTACGTCTCCTGGCGATGGGTCTTCTGGATCAACGTGCCGATCGGGCTGATCGCGTTCGGCGTCGCGACGCGCGTGCTGCACGACACCGGCCAGCGTGAGCGCCATCGGATCGATTGGCCCGGCATGGCCGCGCTCGCGCTCGCGCTGTTCGGCCTGCTGTGGGCGATGGTCAAGCTGACCTCCGAGTCCTTGGACGCCACGATCGCCGGTTACGCGATCGGGGGCCTCGTGATGCTGGTCGCGTTTGTTCTCATCGAACGCGTACGCGAGGAGCCGATGCTCGACCTGCAGCTCTTCCGCGTGCCGGGCCTGACGCCGTCGTTTCTCGCCTCGATGTTCCAGGCGCTGGCGTCCTTCGCGGTGCTCTTTCTGTTGTTGATGTACCTGCAAGGGGTGCGGCGGCTGTCACCGCTGCATGCCTCGGTGCTGCTCGTGCCCGGGTACCTGATCGGCGGGATTGTCGGGCCGTGGGGCGGCCGCATCGCGGACCGCCGGAGCCCAGTTTTGCCGGCGACCGCCGGTCTAACGATCCAGATCGGCGTGCTGATCGCCTACGCACAGCTGTCGACGAGCACACCGCTGTGGCTGATCGTCGTGATCTACGTCGTCGGCGCGATCGGCGGGGGCCTCTTCTACCCGGCGAACACTGCATCGGTCATGAAGGCCGCGCCGCAGAACCGCTTTGGCATCACGTCGGGCCTCCTGCGCACGTTTACGAACCTCGGCATGGTCTTCTCGTTTGCACTGGCGATCCTCGTTGCCTCGCAAAGCATCGCTCGGCACGAGGCGTTCGCGATCTTCGTCGGCACGACCTCGCTCTCGAAGGCGTCGGCGTCGGTGTTCACGACCGGCCTGCATGCAGCCTTCTACTCGTCCACATCGCTGATGTTCGTCGCGATGCTGCTCTCCGCGTCGCGTCTTTTCCGGCGAGCACGCTGAGCGCGCGCGTTTGCGGCGCTGGCGCCACCTCGTCAGCTCTAGCGTGCCACCTCGACTGCCGGTGCGTCAGCGACCGGCCGCCCACCGTCGGCGTCCAGGGTCGAGAGCGAGCGCGCGGCCTCCTCGACCGTCCAGCCCTTGCGCTGCGCGTAGTCCTCGAGCTGATCGGCGCCGATGCGCCCGACGCCGAAATAGCGCGCCTGCGGATGCGAGAGGTAGAGCCCGGTCACCGACGACGCGGGCTGTAGCGCGCAGGTTTCCGTGAGCGTGATGCCTGTCTGCGCGGGAGCGTCTAGCAGCGAGAAGATCGTCTGCTTCTCGGTGTGGTCGGGCTGGCAGCCGTATCCGGGCGCGGGCCGGATGCCCTGGTAGCGCTCGGCGATCAACTCGGCTTTGCCGAGACGTTCGTCGGCGGCGTACCCCCAAAGCTCGGTGCGGATCCGCTCGTGCATGCGCTCTGCGAATGCCTCGGCGAGCCGGTCGCACAGAGCCGTGAACAGAATCGCGCTGTAGTCGTCGTGCTCGTCGCGGAAGCTCTGTGCGCGGTCGGTCTCTCCGTGGCCGGTCGTGACCGCGAAGGCGCCAACGTGGTCAGCGATGCCCGCCTCGCGCGGAGCAACGAAGTCGGCCAGTGCGAGGTTCGGATGCTCGGCGTCACGGGCGAGTTGCTGGCGCAGCGTGTAGAGCGTCGCGACCTCGCGCTCGCGGTCCTCATCCGCGAACACGACGATGTCATCGCCGCTGCTCGCCGCCGGCCAGATGCCGACCACGGCGCTGGCGCTGACCCAGCGCTCGGCAACGAGGTGCTCGAGCATCTCCTGGGCGTCGGCGAAGACACTGCGCGCGGTCTCGCCCACGTCTGCGTCGTCGAGGATCCGCGGATAGGTGCCCCGCAACTCCCAGGTGCGAAAGAACGGCGTCCAGTCGATGTAGGGAACGAGCTCGCCGAGGTCGTAGTTCTCGAAGGCGCGGATGCCCAGGGCAGCCGGCCGCGGCGGAGCGTATGCGAGCCAGTCCGTGCGGAGCCGGTTGGCCCGGGCCTGCTCGAGCGTCGCGCGGCGCGCCGGATCGCGCTCCGCGGCGCGCCGCTCGACGACATCGCCGTACTCGCGCTCGACACGCGCCAACAGTTGAGGTCGCTGCTCGGCGTCCACCAGTGCGCTCGCGACGCCGACTGCGCGTGAGGCGTCGGGAACGTAGACGACGCCTCCGGCGGCGTAACAGGGGTCGATCTTGATCGCGGTGTGCGCCCTGCTCGTCGTCGCCCCGCCGATCAGCAGCGGGGTCGTCATGCCGCGGCGCTGCATCTCGGTCGCGACGGTGCACATCTCGTCAAGCGACGGCGTGATCAGGCCGGAGAGCCCGATCAGATCGGCGTCACGCTCGGCGGCGGCATCGAGGATCTCGTGGCCCGGGACCATGACGCCGAGATCGATCACGTCGAAGCCGTTGCAGGCGAGCACGACGCCGACGATGTTCTTGCCGATGTCATGGACGTCGCCCTTCACTGTCGCGAGCACGATCCGCCCAGCGCCACGCTTGTCGCTGCGATCGCGCTCCATGAAGGGCTCCAGATGCGCGACCGCCTGCTTCATCACCCGCGCGGACTTGACGACCTGCGGGAGGAACATCCGCCCGTCGGCGAACAGGTCGCCGACTACGTTCATGCCATCCATCAGCGGGCCCTCGATGACCGCGAGCGGTGTGGGGAAGTCGAGTCGCGCCTGCTCGGTGTCCTCCACGACGAATTCGTTGATCCCGTTGACAAGCGCGTGCACGAGGCGCTCGCCGACCGACAGATCCCTCCACTCGAGGTCCTTCTCGGCTCGCGCGGTCGTCCCGTCGCGGTGGCGCTCAGCGATCTCGAGAAGGCGCTCGGTGCCGTCAGGACGGCGGTTGAGGATGACGTCCTCGACGCGCTCGAGCAGTTCCACATCGATTTCCTCGTACGTCGCGAGCTGGCCGGCGTTGACGATCGCCATGTCCAGCCCAGCGGCGATGGCGTGGTGCAGGAACACCGCGTGCATCGCCTGGCGCACCGGTTCGTTACCGCGAAACGCGAACGACACGTTCGAGACTCCGCCCGAAACGCGCGTCCCGGGAAGGCGCTCCTTGATCCGCCAGACCGCCTCGATGAAGGCCGCGGCGTAGCCGTCGTGCTCGGCGATGCCGGTCGCGACCGCAAAGATGTTGGGGTCGAAAATCAGGTCTTCGGGGTCGAACCCGGCGCGTTGGGTCAGCAGGTCATGCGCCCGCTCGCAGATCTCGACCTTGCGGGCGACCGTGTCCGCCTGACCGTCCTCGTCGAACGCCATCACGACGACAGCTGCGCCGTAGCGGCGGATCCGCTTTGCGACCGCGAGGAAGGGCTCCTCGCCCTCCTTGAGGCTGATCGAGTTCACGATCGCCTTGCCCTGCACGCACTTCAAGCCGGCCTCGATCACGCTCCACTTCGACGAGTCGATCATCACGGGCACCCGCGCGATGTCGGGCTCGGCGGCGATCAGGCGCAGGAAACGCGTCATCGCCTGCTCCCCGTCAAGCAAGGCGTCGTCCATGTTCACGTCGATGATCTGGGCGCCGTTCTCGACCTGCTCGCGCGCGACGGCGAGCGCTCCTTCGTAGTCGCCGTCGCCAATCAGCCGCTTGAAGCGCGTCGACCCGCACACGTTGGTGCGCTCGCCGATATGGATGAACGCGGCGCTAGTTCGCTCTTCGGCCGTGGTGCTCATGCCGCGAAGGGCTCCAGACCGGATAGCCGCAGGCGCGGAGCGATCTCTGGAACCGCGCGAGGCGTAACGCCGCCGACGGCGTTGGCGATCGCACGGATGTGTGCCGGCGTCGTCCCGCAGCAGCCGCCGACGACGTTCACGAGTCCCGACCGCGCCCACTCCTCGAGGTTGGACGCGACGAGGTTCGGGTCGTCCTCGTACTCGCCAAGCTCGTTCGGAAGTCCAGCGTTCGGGTAGGCCGACACGAGCGTGTCTGCGACGCTCGCGAGTTCCGCGAGATAGGGGCGCATCAACTCGACGCCGAGCGCGCAGTTGAGGCCGACGGCGAATGGCTCGGCATGGCGTACGGAGGTCCAGAAGGCGTCGACTGTCTGGCCTGACAGCGTCCGCCCCGAGCGGTCGGCGATGGTTCCCGAGATCCAGATCGGCAGCGGCAGGAACCCGTCGTCCTCGAGATCGAGGATGGCCTTCAACGCCGCCTTGGCGTTGAGCGTGTCGAACACCGTCTCGACGAGGAACAGGTCAACGCCGCCGTCGTGCAGCGCAACGGCCTGCTCGCGATAGGCGTCGTAGACCTCGTCGAAGTCCACCGCGCGGGCGCCTGGGTCGTTGACGTCGTGCGAGAGCGACAACGTGCGGTTCGTCGGCCCGATCGCCCCGGCGACCCAACGCGGACTCTCGGGGTCCGCGGCCGTGAAGCGGTCGGCGGCCTCGCGCGCAAGTGACGCGGCGGCGAGATTCAGCTCCCGCACGACCTCCGTCGTCCCATAGTCGGCCTGCGCGATCGCGTTCGCCGTGAAGGTGTTCGTGGAAGTGATGTCGGCGCCGGCCGCCAGGTACGCCTCGAGCAGCTCCTCGACGACACGTGGATGCGTGAGCGACAGCATGTCGGTGTTCCCGCGCAGCGACTGGGGATGGGCCGCGAACCGCTCGCCGCGGAAGCTCTCTTCATCAAGGCGCAGCTCACCGATCTTTGCGCCCCAAGCCCCGTCGAGCACGAGGATTCGCTCCTGCGCGGCCGCGTGGAGCGCCGCGACCCGCTCGGCGCGATCCCGGCTCATGCCGCCACCGCCAGTGTCTCCTTGATTCCCAGCAGGCGGCAGACAGCCGCGACGACCTCGCCGTCGTTGAGCGTGTAGAAGTGGAAGTGCTCAAATCCCTCGCGGCGCAGCTCCTCGACCTGCCCGGCCGTGACGATCGCCGCCACCAGCTTGCAAGCATGCGGGTCCCGATCGAGGCCGTCGAAGCGCTCGCGCAGCCACCGCGGCACGCTCGCTCCGCATCGCTGCGACATCCGCAGAAGTCCTTCGAGCGACGCCGGAACAAGGATGCCAGGGACGAGGTCGAGGCCGATGCCGGCATCGGCGACACGGTCGCGAAGGCGGGCAATCGCGCCGGTGTCGAAGCAGAACTGGGTGATCGCGCGCGAAGCGCCGGCGTCCGCCTTGCGCGCGAGGACTTCCAAGTCGGCGGCAAGCGACCGCGACTCCGGGTGCGGTTCCGGGTAAGCCGCGACGCTGACCTCGAAAGGCGCGATTCTCCGGATCCCCTCGATCAAGTCGATGCTTCCCTCATATCCGCTCGGATGCGCGACGAAGCGCTCTCCCGCCTGCGGCATGTCGCCACGCAGGGCGACGATGTGGCGAACACCGCCGGCCCAGTACCTGCTCGCGAGCTCGTCAACGTCGGCGCGCGTGCGCCCGGCGCACGTGAGATGGCCGGCCAGCGTCACGGCGGTGCGGTCGCGGATCGCGCACACGGCATCGAAGGTGGGCGCCGCATCGCTCCCTCCGGCGCCGCACGTCACAGACACGAAATCGGGTCGAAGCGGCGCCAGACGCTCGAGCGCGAGCCACAGTCGCGCCTGCGCCTGAGCGCTCCGCGGCGGGAACACTTCGAAAGACACCGCGGCCATCAGCGCGCCCTCCCCGCTGCCCGGCCCGCCCGCAACAGCCACAGACGGACCGTCAGTCCGCTGTCGCTTTGGGCGGGCGCAACCAGCGTCCGCTCGTCTTCGATCGCGAGGCTCGCGTCGCGCGCCCAGGCGGCCATGTCCGCGTCGGAGATGCCTAGCCGGCGATGGCCGTGACGCTCCTTGAGGAGCGTCATCGCATGGGTCGCAAAGTCGACGACCAGCAGCCGGCCGCCTGGCCGCAGCAATCGTCCGGCGTCGGTCAGCGCGCCTGACGGGTCGTCCAGCAGGTGCAGGACGAAGTGCATCACCGCGACGTCGAAGCTCGCGGCTTCGAAGGGCGGGCGATGCACGTCTCCCTGGCGCACGGAGGCGCTCGCGACCTGGGCATCGCCCAACGTTGCGCGGGCAAGAAGGAGCATTTCGTGATCGACGTCCAGCCCGATGCTCCGCTGGCTGTGCGGTGCGAGCAAGCCGAGCGCCCGACCTGTTCCAGTTCCGATGTCGAGGAGCCGGCCAATCGGACCCTCCTTGACGAGGAGTTCGAGCATCTCGCGCTCGATTTCTGCCTCCGGCGCGTGCAGCGCGCGCAGCGCGACCAGCTCATCGCCGTGCTCGCTGAGGTAGGCCGCTGCCGCGGCTGAGCGAGCCTGGCGAACGCGCCCCAG
>DATGHN010000299.1:0-12137 GCA_035308005.1 Solirubrobacteraceae bacterium | reverse complement strand
CGTTCTACGCGGCGCAGGGCATCGAGGTCGTCGAGGTCGACCGCGGCGGGCGCGCGACGTACCACGGACCGGGCCAGCTGGTCGGCTACCCGATCATGCGGATCGGCGACATCATCGGCTACCTGCGCACGATCGAGCGGGCGATCATCGCCGCGCTCGACCGCCACGGGGTCGCCGCGCGCGGCGGCGGCGAGCGCCCGACCGGCGTCTGGGCCGGCGACCGCAAGATCGCCTCGATCGGCGTGCACGTCTCGCGCCGCGTGACCACCCACGGGTTCGCCGTCAACGTCGACGGCGACCTCGAGCCGTTCGAGTGGATCGTGCCGTGCGGGCTGAGCGGTGTCACGATGACGTCGCTGCAGCGCGAGGGCGGCCGCGACATCGAAAACTTTCGCGCGACGATCGCCGAGCAGTTCGCGCTCGCCTTCGAGCGACGAGCGCGGGTTGTCGCGCCGGCGGCGCTCGAGCGCGCCGGAACCGCCGCGGTGGCCGGATAGGCTCAAGCGGATGGCGGCGACGCGCTCACGTTCGAATCCCGGGGGCATGGATGTCCGCACGGTGCTTGGCAGCGGCACGATCAAGCTGCGCGAGCGCAAGCCGCCGTGGTTCAAGGTCCCGGCTCCCGGCGGGCCGCGCTACCGCGAGCTCACAGAGCTGATCCGCGAGGCGAACCTGCACACCGTCTGCCAGGAGGCCGCCTGCCCCAACGTCGGCGAGTGCTGGGAGCGCGGGACGGCGACGTTCATGATCCTCGGCGACACCTGCACGCGCCGCTGCGGGTTCTGCAACGTCAAGACGGGCAAGCCGACGTGGCACGACCCGCTCGAGCCGGCCAGGGTCGCGCGGTCGGTGGCGCGGATGGGGCTGCGTCACGCGGTGATCACCTCGGTCGACCGCGACGACCTCCCGGACCTTGGCTCGGGCGCCTTCGTGGCCGTGATCGGCGAGATCCGCCGCCAGGCGCCGGACTGCCAGATCGAGGTCCTGACGCCCGACTTCCAGGGCCAGGAGATGCCGCTCGCGCGGGTCATCGCCGCGCGGCCCGACGTCTTCAACCACAACGTCGAGGTCGTGCCGCGGCTCTATCCGCTGGCGCGCCGCGGATCGTCGTTTCGCCGCTCGGCACGGGTGCTTCGGACGGCCAAGGAGCTCGGCGGCGATGAGGTCGTGACAAAGTCCGGGCTGATGGTCGGCCTCGGCGAGAGCCACGAGGAGATGGTCGAGACGTTCGGCCTGCTGCGCGAGCATCACGTCCAGGTGCTGACCGTCGGGCAGTACCTGCGGCCCTCCGAACAGCATCTGCCGATCGTGCGCTACTGGCACCCCGACGAGTTTGCGGCGCTCGAGCGGGCCGCCTACGAGCTCGGCTTCGATCACGTCGCCGCCGGCCCGCTGGTCCGCTCCTCCTACCACGCTGACCAGCACGTGCCACAGCCGCGGCCCGGGATCGGGCCGCTCGCAGTCGCGGTTTGATCCCGCTGCGCGACAGCGCGCTGCGCTCGCGCGTCCCGCTCGTCACGATCGCGCTGCTTGGCGGAACGGTCGTCGCCTACCTCGTCGCGATCGCGAGCGGCGGCTCGCTGATCCACGGTCCGAGCTCGGCGACGCTGGTCCACTTCGGCGCGATCCCATACGAGCTGGCGCACCTCGGACGGCACTGCGACCTCGGCGCCCAGGCCTTCTCCCAGGCGATCCTGTGCACCGGGCAGCCCGGCGTCCACGGGGCCACGTCTGCGCAGCCGCCGAGCTGGCTGACCGCCTTCACCTCGCTGTTTTTGCACGCCAACGCGCTCGATCTGGTGATCGACCTCGCCTTCCTGCGCGTCTTCGCCGCGGCGCTCGAGCAGGAGGCCGGACACCTCGCGCTGCTGGTGATCTTCTTCGCGGGCGCGATCGCCGGGATCGCGCTGACGGCGGCCGCCGACGCGGGCTCCGCGGCGCCGCTGATCGGGCCGGCCGGGGGGCTCGCAGCAGTGATCGCCGCCCGCCTCGTCATCGATCCGCAGTCGAAGGTTGTGACCGTCGTGCTGGTGCCGTTCTTCTTCAACGTCGTCGAGGCGCCGGCGGCGGCGATCGGCGCCGTCTGGCTCGGCGCCACGCTGGCCCTGCAGGCGAGCGGCGAGAGCACCCGGCTCGGCGACCACGGCGCCGCCTACCGGCTGCTCGGCGGCACGGCGCTCGGGCTGCTCGCCGCGGCCGCCCTGACCCGGGGCAGGCTAGGGGGCGCTTCGCACGGCGTAGGCGATTCCCGCGCCGGCGAGCCAGGCGACGACGACGGCGTCGCTGTGGGGGTCGAAGGCGATCGAGGGGGCTGAGTTCGCGCCGCCGGCGGCGATCTGGACCGGGTTCTCAAACGCCACGCCGCCCGGGCCGCCGGGGACCGAGCGCGCGGCGAGAAGCGACTGCTGGGTCTGCACCCAGCCGGCGACTCCGCGCGGCGCGCTCGCGAGCACGATCGCGGCGTCGTTGCGCGGACCGGAAGCGATCGCCGCGAGGCGCAGGTCGACGCCGGGCTGCGACACGACGTAGGGCGGGAGGGTGTGGCTGCTCGTCAGCCCCGCCGCCTCGACTACGTAGGAGCCGTTGGACAGAAGCGTCCAGGCGGCGAGGACGCCCTCCGACGGCGTCATCCGCACGAGCGCCAGCGATCCCGGGCCGAGGCGCAGTCCGGGCGGTTCGGCGAAAGAGGCGACCACGCGGCGGCGGCCGCCGAAGGTCACGTTGGCGGCCGAGTGGACGAGGTAGACCGTCGTCTGCCCGGCCACACCCCGCGCCGGCTCCACCGACCAGGTCACGAAAGCGCGGCCGTTGTCGCTCAGGACGGCGGCGACCTGCGTGATCGCCCCGGCCGGCCCGATCACCTGCGAGGGACCGGCGACGCCGGTGTTCGAAACGAACTGGCCGTGCAGCGAACCGGCGGCGGTCCAGAGCACGATCGAGTCGGCGCGGAAGTCCATCGCCACCGACAGCGAGGTGATCGGCGCGGACCCCTCGACGAGCGTGACCGGGCGCTCGAAGGAGCTCTCGTAGTGGCGCTGCTCGAGCAGCTCGATCGCCTCCACGCCCTGGCGCTGGGTCACGTAGGCCACGTCGGCATCGCCGATCCAGCCGTCGGCGGTCGCAATCGGGCCGGCCGGCGCACCGAAGCGCTGCGCGACCGCAAGCCGACCTCCGGCGCGCCCCTCCGCGAGCAGCGCCCCGCCCGCCTTCTGCGCCGCAGCGGCGACCAGCTGGCCGGCCGTTGTGCCGGCCGCCGAAAACGGGGAGCGCAGCCCCTCGCCGGTCACGATCCGCCGGACGATGCTCGGCCGATCGTCTGAATGGAGCGTCGCCGCCTCGAGCCCGCCGCAGCCGAGCCACATGATCGCCCCGCGGCCGCTCAGCGCCGTCGGTGAGCTGTAGGGGAAGACGACCTTCGGCGGCCCCGCCGGTCCGCAACCGCCGAGCGTCGCCTCAGACGACCAGCTCGCGGCCGCGGCCGTGGCGCCCAGTGCGAGCGCGACGGTGACGATTGTCGCCCGCGCCAGCATGATCAGAAACCTAGCGGCTGTCTCGACATCGCGAACCCCCCTTCGCTCGCGCCAGCCCCAAACCTTCGCGAGGGCGATCTGCAAGACTCCGCGCCCAGATGGCTGGGGTGAGCACCGACATCGCGGGCCTCGCGGCGCTCGCCGGCAGCGACCTCGGGCGGACCGAGTGGCGCGAGATGACGCAGGAGCGCGTCGACGCGTTCGCCGACGTCACCGAGGATCACAACTTCATCCACGTCGATCCGGAGCGTGCCGCCGCGACCCCGTTCGGCGGCACGATCGCGCACGGCTACCTGACGCTGTCGCTGCTCGCGCCGGTCACGATGGAGCTGCTGAAGGTCACCGACGCCGCCGTCTCGATCAACTACGGGTTGGACCGCGTTCGCTTCCCGGCGCCGCTGCCGGTCGGCGCGCAGTTCCGCGGCAGCGCGCGGATCGAGGAGGTCACGCCGGTCGAGGGCGGCGTGCAGGTCAAGGTTGCCGCGGCGATCGAGGTGCGCGACGCGCCCAAGCCGGCACTCGCCGCCGAGTGCCTGTTCCGCTACTACTCATGAGCGAGCCGCTGCGACTCGACGGCCGCGTCGCCGTCGTCACCGGGAGCGGGCGGGGGCTTGGACGCGCGTACGCGATCGCGCTCGCCGCCGCGGGCGCGACGGTCGTGGTCAACGACGTCGATGCCGACGTCAGCGCGGAGACGGTCGAGGCGATCACCTCCACCGGGGGGCGGGCCGTCGCCGAGGTCGTCGCGGTCGGCGACGCCGAAGCGGCCGACGCGCTCGTCGGGCGCGCGATCGGCGAGTTCGGGCGCCTCGACGTCATGGTCACAAACGCCGGTGTCCTGCGCGACAACGTGCTCTGGAAGATGCCCGATGAGTCGTTTGATCTCGTCGTGCGGACGCATTTGCGCGGCACCTTCACGTGCGCGCGCGCGGCGGCCGTGGCGATGCGCGAGCGGGGCGAGGGCGGGCGGATCATCGTCGTCGGCTCACCGGCCGGCCAGCGCGGCAACTTCGGCCAGACCAACTACGCGGCGGCGAAGGCCGGGATCGCGGCGTTCGCGCGGACCTGGGCGATGGAGCTGGCGCGCAGCGAGATCACCGTCAACGCGATCATCCCGACCGCCTGGACGGCGATGACGGCGACGATCCCCGTGTATGCGCCGCTCGTGGAGCGAGTCGAGCGCGGCGAGGGGCTGCCGCGGGCGGTGCGCCAGGAGCACGCCGTCGGCATGCCCGAGGACTGCGCTGGGCTGATCGTCTTTCTGGCCTCAGCCGCGGGGGCGGGCGTGACCGGGCAGTGCGTCGGGATCGGCGGCGACCGGCTGTCGATCTGGTCGCACCCGGCCGAGGCGGCGTTCGAGCTGCTCGAGGGCGGCTGGAGCGCGGAGGCGATCGCCGATCGCTGGGACGCGCTGGCGCCGGCCCTGCAGACCTACGGGATCGAGTTCACGGACCTGCATCTGGACGAGGGCTAGGTTGCCGGCGGCCGCGATCGATCTCGCCGCAATCGTCGCGATCGACGTCCACACCCACGCCGAGCGCTCAGCGCACCACGACCAGGACCCCGTCACCGGCGAGATCCTCGAGGCCGCGGGCAAGTACTTCGGCGGGAAGCCGCCTCAGCCGACGACCCAGGAGGTCGCCGAGTACTACCGCGAGCGCTCGATGCTGGCGGTCGTCTTCACCGTCGACGACGAGGCCGGCATGGGCCGCGCGCGGATCTCAAACGACGAGGTTCTCGAGATGGCCGCCGCCAACAGCGACGTGCTGATCCCGTTCGCCTCGATCGACCCCCACAAGGGCAAGCTCGGCGTCCGCGAGGCCAAGCGGCTGATCGCCGAGTACCCGGGACTGCGCGGCTTCAAGTTCCATCCGAGCACGCAGGCCTTCATGCCCAACGACAAGCTCGCCTACCCCCTCTATGAGGTGATCACTTCGGCGGGCAAGATCGCCCTCTTCCACACCGGCCAGACCGGCATCGGCGCGGGCATGCCGGGCGGCGGCGGCGTCAAGCTCAAGTTCTCAAACCCGATGCTCGTCGATGACGTCGCGGCCGACTTCCCGGGGCTTCAGATCATCCTCGCGCATCCCTCCTTCCCCTGGCAGGAGGAGGCGCTCGCGATCGCGACGCACAAGCCGAACGTCTACATCGACCTGTCGGGCTGGTCGCCGAAGTACTTCCCGGACATCCTGATCCGCTACACGAACACGCTGCTGAAGAACAAGATGCTGTTCGGGTCGGACTTCCCGCTGCTGACCCCGGACCGCTGGCTGTCTGACTTCGAGAAGCTCGAGATCCGCGACGAGGTCCGCCCGCTGGTGCTCAAGGAGAACGCCGCGCGTCTGCTTGGGTTGGCGGACGGCTACCCTGGATCCCAATAGCCGGTGTTTAGCTAGTGGTTGTTGAGAGGCTCTGGGCGTAGTTGGCGAGTGTGAGGAAGAGTGCGCCCGCCGCAAGGAGGCCGATCGCGAGTGGCCACCTGACTGCTCGATTTCGGCTCAAGCGGTAGCCGGCGGCGAGAATGGCGAACACGCTAAGCATCCCCGCGCCCCATAGCGCCTCCGCTGACTTGCCGCAGAACGCGGCAGCCGCTGATCCAGGGAGAGCATTGGCGACGCCGCCGTCACCTCCGCACGTCCCGCCCATGCCGAGGCCAACGACAATGGCGAGCTCGGACGCCGCAAAGAACACGCCCATCACGATCGCGGCGACCCGGGCTGGCAGTCGGCTTGGGCCTCGGTAGAGCAGCACTGCGCACCCGGTCGCGACGACGCTAACGACGAACCCGATCAACGTTTCGCGCGTCGTCAACGACCATTCGCTTCGGAAGGCGTACACGAGCGCGAACGTCACGATCGGGATGGCAACGTAGGCGATCGAGAAAAGGGCGACGGACCGATCGCTGCCGTCACCGCGACTCTGCAGATCGTCAAACGCATTCACCGCGGCCCCACCACCAAGTCGTCGTGCGCGAACACACAACTGGTTTCGACCAAAGACGACTCGACCCTTATGAGGGCTACCGCAGGCCTGGCCGGGAAGGGGCGGCGACCGGGATCGATCGCATAGGTGCCGCCGTCCCTTCCCGGGTTGTGTTTGTCAGGCCTTCACTGGACTACTGGACTGCGGGGAGAAGCACGATCTCGCCGAACTCCGCGCCCTGAGAGTCGATCTCGAGGCTGGCGTGCAGGATCGAGACGCCCTGGATCAGCAGCGAGCTGTCGCAGCTCTCGTTCTGCGAGCCGCTGTTGTCGTCGTGGTGGAAATGGTGGTGGTGGTCGTCGCCCTGGTCTGAGCCCTGGCCGCCGTTGTCTCCGCCTTGCGGGAAGCCGTGATGGTGGTGGTAGCCGTCGTTGCCGGAACCCTGGTCGCCGGTGCTGCCCGTGCTGCCAGTGCTACCCGTGCTACCCGTGCTACCGCTGCTGCCGGTATCGCCGGTCGAACCCCAGTCGCCGTGGCGGTAGCCATCGCGCTTGAGAGTCGTGAACCGCCGGCCGTGTCCAAAGCGCCCGCGGCCGTGGAAGAAGAAATGCCGCCACGCGCCCACGCAGACGATGCGCGTGCCGTCACCGACGATGCCGGTGACGGTCCCCCCGCCCGCCAATGAGAGCGTCAGCGTGCCGGTGCTCGGATCGAAGGCGCTTACTGCCGTTCCTGAGCCGCCCGTTGCGCCGGACTGGCCTGTTTGGAACTGGTGTTGGTGATAGCCCCGCGAACGCCCGTCGTGTCGAGTGGCGAGCGCGGCAGCCGGAACCGCCAATGCTACGAGCGCGATCGCGAGCGCCGTCTTGATCGATCGCTTCATTGAGAGGTCACCCCCAGGTCGGTAATGGGCAGTCTGTTTCTCATGATCAAGGCCGCTGTCCAGCCCGGCAACGGCTCAACCCCGGATTCGACGAGTGGACCCCCGGCGCCGGCGCGCCTTGGACAAATGTTCAGCGGGGCGCCGGAATCGCGTTCGTTGCAGCGAGAACGCGGCCGTTTGCGGCCAGCGCCTCGGCCGCGACGTAGGCAGCGCCGCGGGGCGCCGCAAGCTTGGTCTCAAAGCCGCCGCGCTCGATCGCAGGCCCGCTTGGCCGAAGGCTCGAGGCGCTTGAGCCCGACTCGATCCGCCAGGCCGCGACGTTCGTCGCGCCGTTCCAGCTGACATAAGCGCGAAGGGATCCGCTCGCGGTTCGCGCGAGCGCGAGTTGCGGTGGGTGAGTGGGAGTCGCGCGCCACTGGAAGCGGTAGCTTCGGTAGGTCTCCGATCCCGCCGGGGTGTGCGCCTCGAACAGCTGGCGGCCGTTCGCCGCGACCTGCGAGGACTCGTTGACGTTGCCCCAGCCGATCCACCAGCTCCCGTCGGGCAGGCGCTGGAGGTCGCCCTGGGTCTGGGCGAAGATCGGCGTCGGGATCGCGACGGTCTTGATCACGCTGGCCGACGCCGTTGCCGGGTCGACGCGCACGACGGCGCCGCTTGAGTGGGCGAACGTCGACGGCGGACCGCCGTTGTCGAAGACGCTGAAGAGGTCGGGACCGAGCGGCTGGGCGTCGTGCTGCCAGGCAAACAGCGGGGCCGCCGAGCCGTAGGTCGGCTCCCGCCCGCCGACCTGCCAGCGGACCAGCCCGGTCGCGGCGTCGACGTCGTAGACGGCCCACGTCGCGCGGGAGGAGACGAGCAGCGCGCCGTCGCCGGCCGGCTCGACGGAGTTGAGGTGAAACCAGTCGTAGGGCCAGGCTGGGCTCGCGGAGGCGGCCGGCATGTAGGACGCGCTCAGCGCGACGTGCTCGAGAGAGTCCCACTCGTAGCGCACGAGGCCGGTCTTGATGTCGATCTCCTGGAAGACGGTGTCGTAGACCGCCGCGCGGGCGCGGCCGCCGAGGGCGGCGAGGTCGCAGTAGAGCGGCTTCCAGGCGCTGATCAGCGCCGTGCCATCGGGGGTCAGCGTCAGCTCGTGGAGATCCTCGGTGAGGCCGTCGCCGGCGCGCACCGTCGCGATGTGGCGGTAGGAGTTCGAGTAGATCTCACCCTCGCCGAAGCCGAAGCCGTGGTGGCTGATCGTCCCCTGCCACCACGTAAGGACGGGTCGGGAGCGGTAGCGCTGAACGCGCAGGTCCGTCGCGAAGGTGTCGCGCGGCAGGGTGTGAAACCAGACCAGCGCGCCGGTCGGGTCGAAGATCGCCGGACCCATCGATCCCGGACCGGGGTAGACGGCGATGAAGATGTCGCCGTCGCGGCGCCCCTGCTGCGAGGTCCTGGTAACGGTCAGCGCCGCGGGCGTGATGCCCGGAGCCGAGCGGAAGTGAAGGACCGTGCCGGGCTTTCCTCCCGGCTCGCCGCTCTCGGGAAGGCGGGCGATCGGGTCGGGGTCGCCGACGATGAAGCTGTAGGAGACGCGATGGGCGGGCGCGCCAACGGCGCCGCTGACGGTGACGGTCTCACCGGGCTGGAAGGGCCGCGCGGGGACGAAGCTCTCGCCGTCGCCCTGCGAGTAGGGGGCGAGGCGCCCGGCGTGCGCGCCGCTGATGCTGCCGCTGACCGAGATTTGGGCGATCCGCGCCGGCGCGACGCCGAGCAGGCTGATCTGGGTCTGCGGCATCGCGTCGCGCGCCCCCGGGGCCGGCGTGACCGTCAGCGTCGTGTCCGGGAGGCGCGCCGAGGCGTCAAGCGCCTCCGGGGTGCAGATCGGCGCCGCGGATTGCGTCTGGCCACCCGCGGCAGCGGCGACCGCGAGCGCCGCCAGGACCGCGGCGAGCCCGGCTGCGGCGCCGGCGCCGCGGAAACGTCGCCGCCGGCGCGTCACCGCGCGCTCAGGCCCGCGCGCTCGTCGCCGGGTCAAGCCGCGTCATCACGACGCTTGCGGAGAGCTCGGCCGGGGCTCCGCCGCGGTAGACGCCCTTGATCGGCGGCACGTCGTCGTAGCGGCGGCCGTGGCCGATCTTCACGTACTGCTCGCCGGCGCGCGTGCGGTTCGTCGGGTCGACGCCGACCCAGACCGGCTCGCCGCGCTCGCCGCCGTCGGGCAGGAGCACCTCGAGCCAGGCGTGCGTGTCGACCTCGACCGAATCGAACCCCCCGTCGGGCGGCGAGGCGAAGAGGTACCCGGACACGTAGCGCGCGGCGATCCCGCGGCGGCGCAGGAGGATCAGCGCGAGGTGCACGAAGTCCTGGCAGACGCCGCCGCCGGCGCGGATCAGATCCTCGACGGTCGAGCCGACGTAGGTGACGCCGCGGCGGTACTCGAAGCGGTCGGGGATCAGCGTGCACAGCGTGTCGACCGCCGCAAGCGGCGTCGCGAGCTCGCCGAGCTCGAACAGCTCGACAACTGAGCCGTTGTGCGGCTCGGCGATCGTCGCGAGCAGAAACTCGCCGGCTGCTTCCTGGTAGGCGGCGGTCTCAAGCGATGACCAGGCCGGGTCGGGCGGGTCGCCCGGCGCCGTCGTGACGACGCGGGCCCGCACGTCGATCGTCAGCGAGCTGTGCGGCGTCGAGACGCCGAACTCGATCACCTCTGTCCCGAAGTAGTCGGCGTGACGGCCGAGCCGCGACTCGGGGTCGATACGGACGTGAAACTCGTCGCAGCGCTGCGTCGTCGTCGTCGCCGGGCGGACGCGGAGCGCGTTGAGGTTGTCGGCGACCGGCTTCGCGTAGCGGTACTCGGTCGTGTAGTGGATCGAGAAGAGCATCGGGCGTCCTGAACGTGGCGGGTTAGGCGGCGCGGGCGGCGGCCGCGGCGACACCCCCAAAGTACCGCTCGGCGATGTCGCGGTCCGCCGCTGCCAGCTCGGAGCCGACGATCTCGCAGACCTCGAGCAGCTCCTCGCCGTCGCGGCGCGCGTCCTGGCCGCGGAAGTCGAGGTCGGCCATCACGCGCGAGAGCCGCAGCACCGGGTTTGAGCTGCGCGGGTTGGCGTCAGCCAGCTCGAGCGCCATGCGAACGGCGTCGATCGACGCCGCGACGGAGTCGGGGTAGCTGCGCGTGTAGAGCATGAAGCTCGCGACCGCGGCGGCCGTCGGGGCGACGATATGGGCGCGGCGGAACGCCTGCAGGCCGCCGACCGCAGCGAGCAGCGCGAGCGCCTGGCCGTCGCGCGGAGCCGAGCGCTCGCCGCGCGGGGGAAGCGCGACGCGGAGCATCCGAAGCACCATGTCGGCCGACTCGAAGCGCCCCCCGGCGTCAAGGAATGCGTGGGCGTCGTCGCGCAGCATCGTGCGCGAGGCGACCCCCCAGAAGAGCGCCGTGTGACTCTTGACGTAGCTGACGAACGAGTAGGGGCCTCCGTAGCCGGTCACGCCGATGGCGGCGTCAGCGAGTCCGAGATGGACGGAGTTGATCGCCTCCCACATCTCGGCGCTGATCACGTCGCGGACCGACCGCGCGCCTTCGCGGGCGCGCTGCAGGCTCGCCACGACGGAGTTGGCGTTCGCCGGGTCGGTGCTCAGCAGCGCGACGGTCTCGGCGCGCGACGGGCGCCCGGAATCGGACGTCGCGGTCGAGCCCATGATCGCCAGCACCGCGTCCCAGGAGAGCGTCACGCCCGCCGGGTCATCAGGGCGCGCCTGGAGGTCGGCCTGAAAGACCCCGTCGATCATGCGCGCCGTCAGCTCGGCGCGCGAGGTGTTGCGACCGAGCCAGAAGAGCTCGTAGGCGATGCGGGCGAGCATCAGGCGGCCGTGGGGCGCTGCTGGCCTTGCTGCTGTTGCTGCTGCTGCGACTGGCCCGTCCACGATCCGAGGCGCAGGTCGGGCAGGCTGGGCGGCTCGAAAGCGGTCTCGAAGGCCGCGGCGCTGGGCGGCTCCTCCTCATCGTCGAGCACCCAGGTGTCCTTCGAGCCGCCGCCGCGCGAGGAGTTGACGATGAGCGACCCCGGCTCGAGCGCGACGCGCGTCAAGCCACCGGGGACGATCCTGATGTCCTCGCCGAAGATCGCGAACGGCCGCAGGTCGACGTGGCGCGGCGCGAGCGTTCCGTCGGCCGACACCGTCGGCACGGTCGACAGCCGGACCACCTCCTGGGCGATGTAGTGGGCGGGCTCGCGCCGCACCGCCGCCTCGAGCTCGACGAGCCGGCGCTCCTCGGCGGCCGGCCCGATCACGACGCCGCTTCCGCCCGACTCGCCGGTTGGCTTGAAGACCAGCTGATCGATGCGCGACAGAGCCGCCTCGAGCTGTTCGGGGTCGTCGAGGAGGTAGGTCGTGACGTTCTCGAGCAACGGCTCCTCGCCCAGGTAGAAGCGGATCATCGCCGGGACGTAGCAGTAGACGGCCTTGTCGTCGGCGACGCCGGTTCCGATCGCGTTGGCGATCGCCACGTTGCCGGCGCGGTAGGCGCGGATCAGCCCGGGCACGCCGAGCAGCGAGTCGGGGCGGAACTCGAGCGGGTCGATGAAGGCGTCGTCGAGGCGGCGGTAGATCGCGTTGACGCGCGCGAGGCCGCTGGTCGTGCGCATGTAGCAGACGTCGTCGCGGACGACGAGGTCGGAGGCCTCGACCAGCTCGACGCCCATCTGGCGGGCGAGGATCGTGTGCTCGAAGTAGGCGCTGTTGGCCGGCCCGGGGGTCCAGACGACGATCGTCGCGTCGCCGTCGGCGACGGGGGCGACCCAGCGCAGCGCGGCGTGCAG
>DATGHN010000298.1:0-16969 GCA_035308005.1 Solirubrobacteraceae bacterium | reverse complement strand
TTTTCCCGCCGAGACCGCCAACCGTGATCGTGCGGTTGCAAAACTCCTCCGGGTCGGGAGCGACATTCACCACGAAGCCGAGTTTCCGCAGGCAGTCGACCATGATTTGGGTCTCTTCGCTCCAAAGCGCACTTTCCAGCGTGACTTCGCCGTCGGCCAGCGCGGCCAGAATGAGCGCGCGGTTGGTGATGCTCTTCGAGCCCGGCGGGCGGATCGTCGCGTCGGGCGCCGCCGCGAGCGGCTCGATCGCGAGCGCTTCGCTCATGCCCGCGCGACCGGGATCCCGAGCGACTCGACAAGCTCGACGGCGCGAGCGGTCTGCTCCTCGCCGCGCACCCACAGGGCGACGACGCCCTGCGCGCCGTCGCGCGCCGGCGAGAGCGCCATGTCGACGATGTTGATGCCCGCGCGCCCGAGCGCCAGCGCGATCTCGGCGACCACGCCGGGGCGGTCGGTCACGGCCGCGCGAAGCTCGTGGACCTCGCCGCCGGCGAGACCCGCCCCAAGCAGCGCGTCGCGGTCCGCCCGGGCTCCCTCATTCCAGTCCTCGATCGCCGCGCGGTCGGCGCGCGCGAGGGCGTCGCGGACGTCTGTGAGGCGCCGCTGCGCCTCGTCGATCAGCGCAATCAGGTCGTCTCGGTTGGAGAGATAGATGTCGGGCCAGATCGCCGCGTTGGCGCCGGCGACGCGCGTGGCGTCGCGAAAGCTCGGGCCGGTCGCGGGGACGTCGGCGCCCTCGCCGAGCGCGCGCGCTGCCTGCGCGACGAGGACGTTTGCGAAGACGTGCGGGAGGTGTGAGACGCTCGCCATGACGCGGTCGTGGTCGGCCGCGTCGATGGCCGTCGGCTGGGCGCCGATCGCCACCAGCGCGCGGTGCAGGCGCTCATAGAGCGCGCCGTCGGTGCTGGGTCCCGGGGTCAGGTACCAGGTCGCGCCGTCGAAGAGGTCGGCGCGGGCGTGCTCCACTCCGGAGGTCTCGGCGCCGGCGAGCGGATGGCCGCCGATGAAGCGCGGATCGCCACGGCCGGAGACGACCGCGCGCTTGGTCGAGCCGACGTCGCTGACCGCGCAGTCGCGGGGCGCCGCCGCGAGCGCGGCGTCGACGGCGTCGCCGAGGACCCCGACGGGCGCCGCGATGAAGACCAGCTCCGCGCCGTCGACCGCCTCGGCGACGCTGGCCGCCATCGACTCCACCGCGCCGCGCTCGAGCGACGCCGCGGCGACAGCCGGATCGGGGTCGAAGCCGACGACGCGCGCCTCCAGGCGTTCGCGCGCCGCCAGCCCTATCGAGCCGCCGATCAGACCGACGCCGACGACGGCGACGTTCACGCGTGGACTTGCGTAAAGGCCTTGCCCGCGACCGCGGCGGCCCGCTCGACGGCCGAGGCGTACTCGGCGAACTCGTCGGCGCGCAGCGCCTGCGGCCCGTCGCAGATCGCCTCCTCCGGATTCGGGTGAACCTCGACGATGATCCCGTCGGCCCCGGCCGCCGCGGCCGCCAGCGACAGCGGCGTGACGAGGTCGCGCCGCCCGGCGGCGTGGCTCGGATCGACGACGACCGGCAGGTGCGAGAGCTGCTTCAGCACCGGCACGGCCATCAGATCGAGCGTGAACCGGTAAGCAGTCTCGAACGTGCGGATGCCGCGCTCGCAGAGGATCACGCGCTCGTTGCCCTCCTTGAGGATGTACTCGGCCGCCATCAGGAGCTCCTCGAGCGTCGCCGAAAGCCCGCGCTTGAGCAGGACCGGACAGCCGCTTCGGCCGACCTCGGCCAGCAGCGTGTAGTTCTGCATGTTGCGCGCGCCGATCTGGACCACGTCGGCGACCTCGAGAACCGGCTCGAGATCGCGCACGTCCATCAGCTCGGTGACGATCGGCAGCCCGTGGACCTCCTTTGCCTCGCGAAGCAGCCGCAGCCCCTCCTGGCCGAGGCCCTGGAAGGCGTACGGCGAGGTGCGCGGCTTGTACGCGCCGCCGCGGAACATCGCGGCGCCGGCGTCCTTGACGATCTGGGCGGTGTCGAGGACCTGTTCGCGCGACTCGACCGTGCAGGGCCCCGCGATCAGCGCGAAGTGCTCGCCGCCGATGCGCCGCCCGCCGATTTCGAAGACCGATCGCTCGCCGTGGCGGAACTGCGCGGATGACAGCTTGTAGGGCTTGAGGATCGGCACGACCTGGGCGACGCCGGGTGCACCGTCGAGCTCGAGGCGCGCGACGTGCTCGCGGTCGCCGATCGCGCCGATGACGGTGACCTCCTCGCCCTTCGAAACGTGTGCCCGAGCGCCGGCGCTGCGGACTCGCTCGAGCACATGCTCGATCTCCTCCGCCGTAGCGTTCGGTTTCATCACGATCATCATCGGACGGTTCCTTTCAAGATCTCGCCTGGAAGATTAGGGCTGGCTTCGCGAATGCCTGCAAGGAGCGATTCGCGGTGTCTTTGGAGGAGGCGCCCGGGCCCGTAGGGCCTTTCTTGCCTTGGCCGTGCGAGCGCTCGCGGCGCGCGCAGGTCCGGACGCCTAGCTAAATCGCCAGGCGCCGTAGGGGTACGCGTAGGCAGCCGCAGTTCCCGCGGGAACGATCGTCATGGGGGCTGCCGTGCGCATCCTGAGCCAATGTGTAGCAGATCGCCAATCGAGCGGCGAGGGTGCATCCGTCACCCGTCGAAGGCAATCGCGCACCCACCGCCGGCGAAGCACTCGACGACCGCCTGCACGCGCATGCCGATCTCGGGCGTCCCGCTCGTCAGCCGGCCGAACATCCGCGGCCCATCGTCGAGCGCGACGCAGAGCACCGCGTAGGGCATCAGCGGCTCGAACTCGGGCAGGTAGGAGCGCCGGTAGCGCGCCCAGCTGTGAACGCTGCCGCTGCCGCGCAGCGGCCGCCAGCCGAACTCCGCGGAGCCGCAGTGCGGGCAGATCGGGGCGATCGGGTGCCGCGCCCGCTCGCAGCGGCTGCAGGCCTGCGTCATCAGATGGCCCTGCGCCAGCATGTTCCAGAACGGCGCGCTCTCGGCGCTCTGCGCGGGCAACAGGCGCGCCGGGTCGCCGGCGCCCGGGAAGTCGCGCAGCTCAAGCACCGTAGATCACCGCGTCGCCGAGCGTTGTCGCCCACATCCCCAGATCGAGGCCCTGAATCTGGCGCTCGCCCGCCTCGCCGCGCAGCTGGCGGACGATCTCGAGCGTCTGGCCCCAGCCGTTGGAGTGCCCCTCCGAGAGGTGGCCGCCGCTCGTGTTCACCGGCAGCTCGCCGCCCAGCTCGATCCGCCCGCCGGCGATCCAGTCGGCCGCCTCGCCCGGCGCGCAGAAACCGAAGCGCTCGAGGGTCCAGAGCACCTGCGGCGAGAAGCCGTCGTAGCAGTGGAGCGTCCCGATCTCGGCGGGCGTCACGCCGGCGCGGCGAAAGACGGGCTCGGCGGCGCCGAGCGGCTGCCAGTCGAACTCATCGGCCTGGTTCACGCCGAGGCCCGGGGCGCCGAAGATGAACTCGTTGGGCCCCGCATGAAGGCCCTGGAAGCCGCGGATCTCGACGGGCCGCGCGCGAAGCGTTCGGGCGCGCTCGGAGCGCACGAGGATCAGCGCGACGGCGGTGTCGACCGGCAGCGAGCAGTCGAGCAGCCGCAGCGGCTCGACGATCTCGCGCGAGGAGGCGTAATCGGCGGCGCTCAGCGGCTCGCGTAGGACCGCGAGCGGGTTGAGCGCCGCGGCGGCGCGCTGGGCGAGCGCGACCGCGCCGAGCTTCTCGCGCTCGATCCCGTAGCGGTGCAGGTAGCGCTGCGTTGAGAGCGCGGCACCGCCGATCGGCGCGGCGAGGCCGGCGTAAGGCGTCTCGGCATGCGGTCCGCCGCCCTCGCGCATCCCCTCGAAGAAGGCGGCGTGGGACTCCATGCCGATTCGCGCCTGCGTGCTGTTCTTGAACGCGGCGACGCACAGCGCGCAGTCGGCGAGACCCTGCTCGAGCGCCATCGCCGCGTTGATGATCACGCTCGCAGCGAAGCGCCCGTGGCTCCAGGTCTGAAGTGCATAGGAGACGTCGAGTCCGAGCAGGGTCGCCATCTCGTCGTAGTCGAGGCCGCGCGGGGAGCCGATGTGGACGAGCAGCGCGTCGACGTCGGAGCGCTCGAGGCCGCAGTCTTCGAGCGCCGCCGAGACCGCCTGCTCGGCGAGGGCGGCGACGCTCGAGTCGCTCGCGCGGTGAAAGCCGGCGCCGCCGGCTCCGGCGATCGCGGCGCCCATCAGCCCCAGGGACGCTCGGCGCCGTCATCCTCGCCGAGCGCCGGCGGCGGGCGGCGGATCGACCCCGGTGTGCGCCCGAGCTTGATCGGGATGCCGGCGCTTCGCACGCCGGGGATGCCCGTCTCTACGATCATCTCGCGCGCCTGCGCCTGCTCCTGAGCGATCACCTCGGAGAGGTCGAAGACGATGCTCGCCGGGATTCCGAGGCCCTGGCAGAGCGCCACCCAGTGCGCCGCCTCGCTCGCGGCGAAGACCGCCGCGAGTAGCTGCGCGAGCTCCTCGCGGTTCTCGAGCCGCGCGCCGTTGGTCGCGAACAGCTGGTCGTCGGCGAGCTCCGGCGCGCCGATCGCCTCGGCGAGCTTGGCGAACATCGTGTCGGTGCCGACGCCCATGTAGAACTCGCGGTCGCTGCCCGAGAACATGCCGTAGGGGGCGAGGAAGGCGAAGTTACCGCCGAGCTTGCCGGGCAGCGCGCCCGAGCCGGTGTAGTCGGCGATGTAGTGGGTGATCAGGTGCAGCGAGCTGTCATACAGCGAGGTCTCGAGGTGCTGCCCCTGCCCGGAGCGGTCGCGCTCGCGAAGCGCGAGAACGATGCCGTAGGCGGCGTGCGCGCCGGTCACCAGGTCGATCGCCGAGGGGCCGATCCGCACCGACGGCCGCCCGGGCTCACCGGTGACGCTCATGTGCCCGGCGTAGGCCTGTAGGAGCTGGTCATAGCCGGGCTGCTCGCGCAGCGGCCCGGTCTGCCCGAAGCCCGACACCGAGCAGTAGACGAGCTCGGGGTGCTCGGCCGAGAGCTCCGCGTAGCCGACGCCGAGGCGGTCGGCGACGCCCGGCTTGAAGCTTTCGATGACGACGTCGGCCTCCGCCGCGAGGGCGTGCACGGCGGCGCGGCCCTCGGGCGACTTCAGATCGACACTGATGCTCGCCTTGTTGCGGTTGAGCGAGGCGAAGAGGCCCGTCTGGTCGCCCGCCGCGCCGAACCGCGCGACCCCCCAGCGGCGCGAGCTCTCGCCCTTCGGCGGCTCGACCTTGACGACCGCGGCGCCGAAGTCGGCCAGCAGCATGCTCGCCGTCGGGCCGGCCATCGCCGTCGTGAAGTCGAGCACGCGGATCCCCTCGAGCACGCTCACCGCCCGCTGCTCCAGGCTTCGCCGGGCTTCTTCGGATGGCGGTACTGGTGCCCCTGCTCGCCAAGCGGCGAGGCGATCTCGCCGAGCTTGGCACGCGCGCCCTGCCAGCACGCCACCAAACCATCCTCGGCGACGTAGTCGAACGGGTCGCCGATCTGGCGCTCGAGCTCGCCGCCGGCCTCGGGGCGGTTCTCGAGCAGCCAGTCGATCGTCTGAGCCATCGCCTCGGACGCGCCGACCGCGTCGCGGTAGCCGAGCTCCTCGCGGATCGCGGCGCTCTGGGTCAGCCGGTGGCCTCGCACGTGGCGCCAGAGCGGGTGGCAGGGCCAGGCAACGTCGAATGGCATGTCGATCAGCTCGAGCTCCGCGCCCATGTGCGTGGCGATGAACTCGATCCGCGCGCGCATCGTGAACGCCGTCTCGTCGGCGACGCAGTAGCGGCGCCCGGCCGAGCGCTGCGGCTCATCGACCGCCAGCAGCACGGCCGCCGCGGCGTTGGCGGAGAAGACGCGGCTGTCGGTCTTCAGCCCGCCGTCGGCGATCGCGAACGTGCGGCGGCCGTCGAGGACGCGGCGGATCACCGACCAGTCGTAGGGACCCGGATTGCGCGGCCCGTAGCCGAGCGGGTAGCCGATGTAGGTCGCCGAGTACTCGCCCGCGGCGTCGTGCTCGAGGAGCGCGTTCATCGCCTCGACCATCCGCAGGCCGAGCTTCGTCGAGCCGTCGGCGCCGGCGTCGCGGACGTAGACCTCGGCGGTGTCCGGGAAGAGCGCGGGCTTGCCGAGCCCGCCCCAGCGCTCATCGCCGTCGGGGGCGAAGATCCCGGTCGCGCCGCCGACCGCGATCAGGCGCGCGGTGCGTCCGGCGAAGAAGTCGCTGATCACGCGCAGGCGGCCGTACTGAGCGATGACGAGGTCGAAAATCGCCGCGCCGACGCCGCGCTCGAGACCCTCGGCGAAGTGCGGGTCCTCGTGGATGTGGCGGATTCCGGGCACCGGCAGCTCGATCTCGTGCTGCCCGCCATGGAGGATCGTGACCTCGAAGCCGCGCTCGTGAAGGCCCTCGACAACGAACGGGCCGGTCGGCCCGGTACCACCGATCACGAGAGCCCGCGCCGCCGCCACGGCGCCAGCCTAGACGGTGTTGACGAGCGGGCGAGGAAGGTCTAGCTTGAGCGGCGCATGCCGCGGTCCGGGTTGACCGGAGTTCGCGGAGCCGGCTTCGCCGCGCCGCCGCCACAGGGTCGTCCCGGACCACTCCCGTCGTTTGATGAAAGGACACCCATGGCTGTACAAGAGCAGACGGATGCCGCGTGGGGGCGCGTCCAGGAGTTCATCTCCAACCCCGGAAAGCTCCTGATCGACGGCGAATGGGTCGAGGCCGCATCCGGCCGCACATTCGAGACGATCGATCCCTCGACCGAAGAGCGCCTCGCCGAGGTCGCCCACGGCGAGAAGGCGGACATCGAGCGCGCCGTGAAGGCGGCGCGGCGGGCGTTCGACTACGACTCGCCGTGGCGGCGCATGTCGCCGTCGGCGCGCGGCAGGCTGATCTGGCGGATCGGCGAGCTGATCGAGGAGAACCTCGAGGAGCTCTCGCTGCTTGAGTCACTCGACAACGGCAAGCCGCGCAACGTCGCGCGCGTCGCCGATGTGCCGCTGGCCGCCGACCTGTTCCGCTACATGGCGGGCTGGCCGACCAAGATCCTCGGCGACACGACGCCGATCTCGGCGCCCGGCGAGTACCTCTCCTACACCCTTCGCGAGCCGGTCGGCGTCGTCGGGCAGATCATCCCCTGGAACTTCCCGCTGCTGATGGCGGCCTGGAAGCTCGGGCCGGTGCTCGCCTGCGGCTGCACGGTCGTTCTCAAGCCGGCCGAGCAGACGCCGCTGTCGGCGCTCTACCTCGGCCAGCTGCTGCTCGAGGCCGGCCTGCCGGCCGGGGTCGTCAACATCGTCACCGGCTACGGCGACGCGGGTGCGGCGCTTGCGGCCCATGACGACGTGGACAAGGTCGCTTTCACCGGCTCGACCGAGGTCGGCAAGCTGATCGTCCAGGCGGCGGCGGGGAACCTCAAGAAGGTGTCGCTGGAGCTCGGCGGCAAGTCGCCGAACGTCGTCTTCGCCGACGCCGACATCGACGCGGCGATCATCGGCGCCTCAAACGGCATCTTCTTCAACCACGGCCAGTGCTGTAACGCTGGCTCGCGCCTCTACATCCAGGACTCGGCCTTCGACGACGTCGTCGCGGGAGTCGCCGAGCAGGCCAAGAAGATCAGCGTCGGATCGGGCCTCGAGGCCGAGACCCAGATGGGGCCGCTGATCTCCGATGAGCAGTTCGAGAAGGTGCTCGGCTACCTCCAGTCGGGTGCCGACGCCGGCGCCGAGGCGATCGTCGGCGGCGGGCGGATCGGCGAGCGCGGCTACTTCGTCGAGCCGACGGTCCTGACCAAGACGACCAACGACATGAAGGTCATCCGCGAGGAGATCTTCGGCCCGGTCGTCTGCGCGATCCCGTTCTCAGACCCCGGCGAGATCGTGCCGGTCGCAAACGACACGAGCTACGGGCTGGCCGCGGGCGTCTTCACGCGCGACATCTCGAAGGCGCACCGCACGGCCGCACGGCTGCGCGCCGGCACGGTGTGGATCAACACCTACCACGTCTTCGACGCCGCGCAGCCGTTCGGCGGCTACAAGGAGTCGGGCTGGGGCCGTGAGATGGGCCACCAGGTGCTCGAGAACTATCTCGAGACGAAGGCTGTCTGCGTCGCACTCTGATGCGGATCGGGGCCGGCGGCTGCGGCCGCCGGCTCCACCTCCGTCGCGCAGTGCGGGCACGCGCGGTGGCGGATCACCCCGAAGGTGACGCGGTCCAGAGCCTTGTCTCGTCGATGATCGGGTCGTCTCGAAGCTGGACGTCGGCGGCGAGCGCTGTCGCGCACCCCGGGCAGTAGAACTCGCGCAGCACGAAGTCCTCGAGGCACAGCCGGTTGTGGCGGCTGACGTCGGTGAGCGGGCGCTCGCGCATCAGCGCCGAGCGCTTGTGGTCGTGGTCGTAGGGGCCGAGGCGGTAGTGGCAGAGGCTGCAGCGAAGCGAGCGCTCGCCGTCGTGTTCGACGGCCTCGACGGAGTCAGAGACCGGATGCAGGACGACGGCGTCCTCGACCGTCCCCCCGCCCGCGTCGCCCTCGAGGCGGCTGGCGGTCGCGAGGCGCTCGGCGCGAAACGTTTCGCGAAGCGCCTCCGTTGCCGCGGCGTCGGCCTCACCGCCTGCGACGACGACGCCGTAGACCGAGCGCGCGGCGTCGACTGAGACGAGTCCCTCGGCGACGTCGCGGGCGACGCTCGCCGGCTCGCGCCGCAGCGCGTCCCCGTAGCCCGAGCCGCTGGCGAGGACGCCGACGAGGACGTCGCCCTCATCGATCATCTCGAACGACTTCGCCGCGACGACATCGATCTCGGCCGCGCCGATCTCCTCCGGCGAGAGCGGGATCCGCCCCGCGGCGAAGAGCTCGGCGATGTTCGAGCCGCGCAGGACGAAGTTGCGCGCCGCCGCTCCCGGCGAGGCTCCGGACAGGCCGCGCCCGGCCGGGACGCTGATGCCCGAGCCGATGTTGTTGATGCCCGCCGGGCGGATCGGCAGCTTGTGCGGGACGCTCGCGAACTCGACGGCGACGCCGCCGCGAAAGCGCCCGGGGCCGCCCGCGTCCTCGAGCTCGCGGCGGTAGATCTGGAGCACCGGCACGCGGCTCTCGACCGTCTCGGCGTTCGACATCCTCGAGGCCATCGAGTGGAAGATCCCGCCGCTGTCGATCCCGTCGGTGAATGTGCGCGCGCCGCCGCCGCCGCTGAAGAAGTCGGTGATCGCCCCGACCGACGGCTCGCCGCCGGGGTTGGGCGCGATCATCAGCGTGCCGTTGACGCCGGGAGTCCAGTTGCCCTGGGCCTCGCCGCGGTAGCGCTCCGAGCAGAGCATCATCTTGGCGAACGCCTGGGCCGCGACGTCCTGCGTCGACAGCGGCGCCATCGTCGAGCCCATGCTGACCCCGGCCGGGCTCAGCGCGTTGTTGAGGGTCCCCTCCTCGGAGATGATCTCGACGATCCGCCGCAGCGCCGCGATCGCCCACGGCAGGTCGTAGCAGAGGAAGGTCAGGATGACGCCGAGGATCGCGCCCTCCATGCAGGGCTTCGCACAGTTGATCGATCCAGGCGCCTGCGGCGAGGTGCCCGTCAGATCGACGGTCAGGCGGTCGCCGCGCTTGATGACCCGCACGCAGATCGGGTACATCGCGTTGTCGTTGCCGTCGTGGTCGTGGTAGCCCATCGAGTACCAGTCGCCGTCGGGTATCTCGAGCAGGCGCGAGCGCACGACGCGCTCGACGTAGTCGATGATCCCTTCCTGGGCGGCGCGGAAGACGTCGAGCGAGTACTCATCGATCAGCTCGCGGACGCGCTGGTAGGTGGTGCGAAGGGCCGCCACGCGGGCGCGCATGTTGAGCGCGTTGAGCTCAGAGGTGCGGCTGTTGCGCAGGTAGGCGCGCTCGATGTCGGCGCGCGGCTCGAAGTTCTCGACGAGCTTGATCCCGGGGAACAGCGGCGCCTCGCCGAAGCGGTCGGCGGCGCCGCTGACGAAGCTGCCCGGGACGGGGCTTCCGACGTCGTCGTCGTGCATGACGATCCCCGACCAGGCCACGAGCTCGTCCTCCCAGAAGATCGGCATCGCGAGGATCCCGTCGTTGGCGTGCAGGGCGCCCCACCACGGGTCGTTGGTGAAGAACATGTCGCCGGGGCGGATGTCGTCCGCCGGCCAGTTCGCAAGGATCAGGCGCACGAACTCGTCGATCGTCGCGCCGTGCTGGAGGATGTAGACGCCGCAGTAGAGGCCGCGGCCGTCGGCGGTGACGAGCGCGGCGTTGAAGTCGTAGCCCTCGTAGACGATGAACGAGCCCGACAGCCGTGCCGCCATACGCGCCTGGTCGTCATTGATCGCCCACAGGCGGTGGCGGATCACCTCGAAGGTGATCGGGTCAAGCGTCGTTGGGGTCTGCGTCACGCCGCCACCTCGAGCTCATCCCCGGCCGCGGCGGGACGTCCGCCGTTCGACGCCGCGCCGAGACTGATCGTCAGCAGCGGATCGACGACGGCTCCGAAGCCGGGAGGCACGACGACGCTGTCGCCCATTCGCTCGATGATCGCCGGGCCTTCGAGCGCGTTCCCCGCCCGCAGTGCATGGCCGTCGTACACGCGCGTCGAAACGAAGCCGTCGGGCTCAAACCAGGCGCCGCGCTCGCCTTTGAGCGCGGCGGTCGGGTCCTTGCCGGCGTTCTCGTGCTCGGGGAACGCGACCGGCTCGATCGGGCGCGTCCCGACGACGCGATGCAGCTCGACCTCGTTGCCGCCGCCGAGCAGCAGCGCCCCGTCGCCGTAGACGCCTCGGTAGCGGTCGAGGAAGCGCTCCAGGATCCGCTCCCCGGCCGCCGCGTCGACCGTGCCGGCGTCGACCTCGACCTCGAGCGCCTGGACCTGCCGGCGGAAGCGAACGCCGAGCGATCGCGCGAGGGAGAGCTCCTCGCGCGGCGCTCCCTCGGCGTCGAACTGGCCGAGCACGCGCTGCTCGAGCGCCGCGAAGCGCGCGGTCAAACCGGCCAGGCCGTCCTCGGTGAACGGCGTCGCGAGCACCCGCGAGGCCTCGGCGGTGTGGGTTATGTCGCAGGTCAGCATGCCCTCGGCCGAGAAGACGGTCGAGTCGGCGAGGACGAGGATCGAGCGAACGCCGATGTCGTTGCCGTAGAAGGCGGCGTGCGTCGGGCCGGCGCCGCCGTAGGCGACGAGGATGCACTCGCGCGGGTCGTGGCCCTGCTCGATCGTCGACTTGCGGATCAGGTCGGCCATCTGCGAGTTGATGATCCGAAAGACGCCGACCGCGACCTCCTCGGCCTCCATGCCGAGCTTCGATCCGAGCGCCGCGAGCGCCTGTAGGGCGAGGTCGCGGTCGAGCCGCATCCTGCCGCCGAGGAAGTTGTCTGGGTCGAGGTAGCCGAGGACGAGGTCCGCGTCGGTGACGGTCGGCGCTGTCCCGCCCGCGCCGTAGCAGGCCGGTCCGGGGCGCGAGCCTGCGCTCTGGGGGCCGACGCGCAACAGTCCGCCCTCGTCGAGCCAGGCGATCGAGCCGCCGCCCGACCCGATCGAGTTGACGAGGACCTTCGGCATCTTGAGGCTGTACTGCGCGACGACCGGCTCGACCTCGAGCGGCACCTCGCCGCCGAGGATCAGCCCGACGTCGAAGGAGGTGCCGCCGACGTCGGTGCAGATCACGTTGCTCTCGCCATACAGGCGGCCGAGGTGCTGGCAGCCGAGGATGCCGCCGGTCGGGCCGGAGTCAAGCGTCACGATCGGCCGCGCGGCGGCATCGAGGACCGACGTCAGGCCGCCGCTTGCCTGCATGACGAGCAGCGGGTGGGCGAAACCCTCCTCACGCAGCTGTGACTCCAGTTTCTCGAGATAGCCGACGACCTTCGGCCCGACGTAGGCGCTGATGGCCGTCGTCGCGGTCCGCTCGTACTCGCCGAGGACCGGGGCGACCTCGTGCGAATAGGCGGTGAACACACCGGGCGCGCGCTCGGCGAGGATCTCCTTGATCCGCCGCTCGTGGGTCTCGTTGACGAACGACCACAACAGCGACACGGCGATCGCCTCGACACCCTCGGCGAGCAGCGCATCGATCGCCTCGACGACGTCTTGCTCCGACAGCGCGACGATCACGTCGCCGTCCTTGTCGATGCGCTCGGTGACGCCGCGGATCAGGCGTCGGGGAACGATCGGCTCAGGCTTCTCCAGGCGCGAGGAGTGGACGAGGTCGCGCTCCGGAAGGCCCGCGACCTTGGCGTAGACCTTGCCGATGATGATCGCGTCCTCGTGGCCGCGGGTGGTGATCAGCCCGGTCTTCGCGCCGGTGCGCGTCAGCATCGCGTTCGTCGCCTGGGTCGTCCCGTGGACGAAGAGCTCGGTCGCCGCGAGGAGCTCCGAGCGGGTCAACCCGAGCGCGGTCGCGTTGACGCCGACCGCCTCGAGCACACCGTCCTGGAGCGACCCGGGCGTCGTCAGCGCCTTCGCGACAGTGCGTCCACCCCGCTCATCGGCGACGACACAGTCCGTGAAGGTGCCGCCGATGTCGACCCCGATCCGGTAGGTCACGCCTCGCTCGCCCCGCCGCCCAGCTCACCGACGTAGGGCTGATAGGCCGGCTCGACCTCGACGCCGAAGGCCTGAATCATCCGCGCGACCGCCTGGTAGAAGGCGGCGAGGAGGATCAGCTCGACCGTCGCCGCGGGCCCCATCGCGGCCTCGAGGTCGGCGAAGGCATCGTCGGAGAGCGCGATCTCGTGCATCTCCTCCACGCAGCGAAGCGCGGCTCGCTCAGCCGGATCGAACCACGGGCTGGTGCGCCAGTCGCGCAGCGCCGCGACCTTCTCGGTCTCGAGGCCGGCCGCCTCGGCCATCACGCGATGGTGCGCCCACTCGTATTCCGAGGCCGTCAGCTGAGCGGTGCGGAGAATCATCAGCTCGCGTAACGGACGCGGCGTGGCCGCCTGGTAGCGGAGGCCCTGGGCGAGGCCCGCGTAGGCGCGGAGCATGTTTGGCGAGTGGGCGAGAACGCGGTAGAGCGCGATCGGCTCGCGCCCCTCGCGCGCGAAGACCTCGAAGACCTCGGCGGTGATCGGATCGGCGGCCTGCGAGCTCAGCATCTCAAGGCGCAGCATCGTCAGCCTCCCCGCGCCCAGTGCAGGTGCTCGGCGATCGCCGCGCCGAGCTCGAGCGGGCGCTCCAGATGCATCATGTGCGGCCCGTCGATCTGGGCGAAGCGAGCGCCCGGGACGCGATCGCTGATCACCCTCGAGCGCTCGACCGGGGACGCGGAGTCGGCGGTCCCCGCGAGCGCCGTCGTCGGGACGGCGATCTCGCCCAGGCGCGCGGTGACGTCGTGCCCGGCGATCGCCCGCCAACCGTCGGCGAAAGCGCCCGGCTCGAGCGCGAGCAGAGTGCGCCGTGCATAGGCGACACCGGGGTGCTCGGGCCGCTCGGCCAGCGCCGCGGGGGTGAACCAGCGCTCGAGCGTCTCCTGAAGGACCCCCTCCATGCCGGCCGCCTCGACGCGTCGCGCGCGACCCTCCATCGTCTCGGGATCGGCCGAGGAGCCGGTGCAGGCCACCATCAGCGAGCGAACGCGGTCCGGATGGCGAAGCGTGATGTGCTGGGCGACCATGCCGCCGAGGGACATGCCGACGAGGTCCAGGGGGCCGTCGTAGGTTTGGGCGACCTCGTCGGCGAGGCTTGACATCGTCGGCGCCGGCAGTGCGCGCGCACGGCCGCCGAAGCCGGGCCAGGTGTGCTTGACGACGTCGGATTCCGGCAGTGGCACGCGCTCCCAGCAGTCGGCGTCCAGGCCGACCGGGGTGAGCAGAACGAGCGTCACGCGGCGCAGTATTACCGTTGCGGGCGCCCGCTAGGATGACCGGGCGCGCGCCTAGGAGGGACATGTCCGTCGCCGAACGCCAGGATTTCAACCCGCCGTATCTGCACCCGGCTTACGAGGCGACGATTCTCCGCGCGCCGCAGAAGCGCCTGATCGAGGTCCCGCGCGGCTTCTTCCACCACTCGAGCGGGCCGGTTTGGGGCCGCGTGCCGGTGCGTCCCGGCGACAACGACCTGACCAAGCAGCACTCCGGCCGCCCGATCGGTCAGACGATCATGCTGCGCGGGCGGGTTCTCGACAGCGACGGCCGCGCGGTCCCGAACACGCTGATCGAGATCTGGCAGACGAACGCCTCGGGCGCCTACGTCGACCCCGCCGACCCGGGCTTCATGTCGCTTGACCCGAACTTCACCGGCGCCGGGCGAACGATCACCGACTCCGAGGGCCGCTACTACTTCCGCACGATCAAGCCGGCCGCCTACCCTGGCGATCTCGGCGCGCTGTTTCGCCCCGGCCATATCCACGTCTCGCTGTTCGGCCAGCTGCTGACGAGCCGCCTTGTCACGCAGTGCTACTTCGAGGGCGATCCGCTCCAGGACCGCGACCCGATCTACCAGTCGATCCGCGATCCGCGTGCGCGCGAGCGGCTGATCGCCCGCTTCAACTCGGCTGACACCGAGGTCGGCGACGTCGACTCGGCGCTCGCCTACGACTGGGACGTCGTGCTACGCGGAGCGGACGCGACGCCAATGGAGAACGGCCGCTGAGCGGCGAGGGGGATCCGCTCGCGGGGGTTCCGAGCCCGTCGCAGACGATGGGCCCGCTCTACGGCTTCGCCCTGATGTTCGAGGGCAGCCACGAGGCCGTTCCGCCGGACAGCCCCGGCGCCGTGCGCATCGAGGGGCTGATTCTCGATGGCGACGCGGCGCCGCTGGCCTGGCCCGAGGGCTTCATCGAGTTCTGGCAGGGCGAGCAGTTCGCGCGCGGGCGCACCGATGAGGCTGGGCGCTACAGCGTCGTCGTGCGCAAGCCGGCGGCGGAGTCAACGGCCGAGGGCGCGGTGCTCGCGCCGTTTTTCAACGTCGCGGTCTTCGCACGCGGTTTGCTCAAGCAGGTCGTGACGCGCGTCTACTTTCCGGACGAGGAGGCGGCCAACGCCTCGGACCCTGTCCTCGAGCTCGTTCCGGCCGCGGACCGCGAGCTCCTGATTGCGGTGCCCGACGATGATGCGTTGTGCTTTGACATCGTCCTACAGGGGGAGAACGAGACCCCCTTCTTCGATTTCTGATGGAGCGGGTCTGGGTCCACTCGGTCGGCGACGTCTTTCCCGACGTTCCCAACGGCCTGCAGTCGTTCGCGCCACTGACGCCGCTGCTGAGCCGCGCGGACATCGTCTTCGGCAACTGCGAGGGGGTCTACAGCGACCACCCGAGCCGCGCACCGACTCACAAGCACTTCAACGGGGCGCCGCTCGAGCGCGGCTCGTTCCTTGGCGAGGTGCCCTTCCACGTGATGACCTGCGCCAACAACCACATGATCGACGGCGGCTACGAAGGGCTGGCCGACACCCTCGAGCTGCTGCGCGGCCAGGGGATCGCGACGACCGGCGCGGGGATCGACATCGTCGAGGCGACGCGGCCGGCGATCCTCGAGCGCTCTGGAGTTCGCGTCGCGTTCCTCGGCTTCTGCACGGTCTATCCGGTCGGCTACGAGGCGCGGCCGAGCAGGCCCGGGCTCGCGCCGCTGCGCGTGCGCACCTACTACGGAGACCCCGACCCAAACTTCTGGGAGCCCGGCATCGATCCACTGATCCAGACCGTCGCCGACGCCGGCGACCTCGCGCGCTACCGCGAGACGATCGCCGCGGCGCGCGAGCAAGCTGACTTCGTGATCGTCGCGCCGCACTGGGGCTACTCGAGCTGGATGGAGGTGCTTCAGGACTACGAGCTCGAACTCGCGCGCGCGGCGATCGACGCCGGCGCGGACGCCGTGATGTGCTGCCACCACCACAGCCTGCGGGGCGTTGAGCTGGTCGGCGATAAGCCGATCTTCTACGGCCTCGGCGCGCTGATTCACCACTTCAACTCGATTCGCACGACGAGCGCCGACAAGGCCGCCCGCTACGCGCGCTTCGGCGAGCGTTCGTCCTTCAAGGAGGATGAGGACTTCCCGCTGTTCCCCTTCCGCGTCGACGCGCGCAAGACCGGGATCGCGGTCCTGGGATTGGGTGCCGATGGGTCGATCGAAACCGGATTCGTTCCCGCCCAGATGCTGGCCGACGGGTCGACCGAGCCGCTGCGCGCCGAGGACCCGCGCGCCGGCGAGGTCTGCGACTACCTCGAGCGGCTGACGATCCAGAGCGGCTTTGCGACGCGCTTTGGACGGGGGGCGCTCGAGGAGTGGATGTACATGCGGATCGACCCCGCCGGCTGAGCGGCTGTCCGGCCCGCTGCTTGGCACGCACGCGGGCCATTACGGAAACGCCCAGACCACCGCGGGACTGAGCGCGCGGGGCCCCTGACGGACGATCACGTCGATCGCAACGTCGTCGGCGGGACACCCGTCAGGTTCGAGGAACGACACGTCAAGGAGCGGCAGACCGCAGTACTGACAGACGGCGATGCCGTGATCGGCCGTTGGCGCGAACACCTCGAAAACGGCGCCGCAGTCGGGTTGCGTGCAGGTGAGCGTGAAAGCGAGCATCTATACGAACATATGTTCGCCTCTGCATCGGACGAGTCGCGACCCGCGCGATCGGCGCAACGCCTTGAACCTGCGATGAGTTGGACATGTTCGGCGCCGGTCGGCGCCGCGCGCTAGCCGAGGTTGGCTGCGGCCTGCTGGGCGGCGTGAACGACGAACGCCTGGGTGGCAGGCGCGCTGGCACCGTTCTCATAGCCGTACACAGCAGACATCACATCGCCCTTGAACTCGTAGACGATGAAGCTCGTGGCGGATCGCCTTGCACCGTTTACGACGCCGTTCAGCTGCGCGCGAAGAGCGACATAGGGCAGCGCGACGTGCGCCACGGTGATCGGAGTCAGGTGCCAACTCACAGGGACCTGCTCACCACGGCTGGGCCCGGTTCGCGGCGTCGCCGGGCAGTGCTTCACCGCCGCCTGGAGCTCGGAC
>DATGHN010000297.1:0-14341 GCA_035308005.1 Solirubrobacteraceae bacterium | reverse complement strand
CGCTCGAGCAGCGTCCGCGCCACGGCCGCGTCGAGCAACTCGTGCGCGCGGCGTTGGGATGCGATCAGGCTGAAGACGTGCTCGTTGGTCGTGATCCGCTCAAGCGTCAGATTCGGCCATTCCGCCAGGCGCTCGATCAGCCCGTCGGCCGCGAAGTCGTCGTAGAGCGGCTCGCCGGCCGAGAGCAGCAGCAGAATCTGGATGTCGCGATCGCGGAGCCCGTCGAGAGCCTCGACAACCTCGCTGCTGGCTGGCGGCGGGCGGCTCTCGGGCCGCCTAAGCGTCGCTGCGGCGCGAAGCTTCGTCGAGAGCATCCGCGTGATCCGCCAGCGGTCCTGCGCGGCGATGCGCAGCACCGTGCCGACGTCGCCGGTCTGCAGCAGCGCACGCGTGCGCCGCGCATCGCGCAGCGCGCCGAGCTCCGGCGTCCAGTTGAAGGCGAGCATGTTGAGCAGCAGTAGACCATCTACGCGCTCATCGCTGAGCGCCGCATGGAGCGACCAGTAGGCGCCCGAGCAGACGCCGCCGAGGAGGAAGCGCGTTGCGACGCCGCCGCGCTCCAGAGCGTTCATCGCGGCGATCACCTGGGCGGCGAACTCGACCCGCTGGAAGGCTCCGCGCCGTGCGTAAAGGCTCGCCTCGCCCTCTGAGTCCCCGACGCCGACGACGTCGAAGCGCAGCGTCGAGACGCCGCGCGCTGCCCAGCGGCGTGCGGCCTCGACCCACATCCGGTGCGGCCCGATGTGGCGGAGCGCCCCGGCGTTCATCAGGACCGCGCAGAGGTCGACGTCGCGCGCGGAGACGGGCTCGGTGAGGACTCCGGCAAGCCGGTGCCCTTCGAACTCGAAATCGAACGGCCGCTCGCGGATCACCGCGCCGTCGACGCGAAACTCGGCGGATTCGGCGAGCGCCGGCTCGCCGTGCGAGGACGACGACACGGCGCCGAGCAGCTCATCGCCCTCGGAGACCCAGCCGATCATCGTGCGGATCGTTTCCCAGGGCACCTCCGAGAGATGCGGGTCGACGACCGCCGTGTCATAGCCGGGACCCGGAGCGACGGTCAGCGTGACGCCGCGGGCGCCGAGGTGGTCGGTCAGCCGCGAGTCAAAGGCGAGGCTGTCGCGACCGAGCAGCAGCGCGCGGCGGTGCGATCCGTCGGGAAGCGCCAGCTCGGCGAGGTCGAGTGACTCGAGGTCGGCGAGCGTCTCGGCGCTGAGCACGAACCCGGCGACGTTGAGCGCGCCGTCGTCGGCCATCGCGACGTCCTCGGCGGCGTCCTCCGCAGCCATGCCGTGGTCGAGCAGCTCGGCGTCGGCGATCCGCGCGAACTGCCGCATCTCGCGGATCAGGCGGCGCCCCCGCGAAGGAACGGCCCAGAGAATGAAGTCGTCGACGGCGGCGCCGGAAGCGACCGCGCGCAGGGCGATCATGCCGCCCAGGCCGATGCCGGCGGCGACGACGCGCTCGCAACCGGCCTCCTCGCGCAGCGCCTGCGCGGCGGCCTCGACGGTCGCCGTCCAGGCATCGAGCCTCGCGGGGTCGCGCGGGCCCCCGGCGCTGTCGCCGGTGCCCGGGAAATCGAAGCGCAGCGCCGCGTGGCCAGCCGCCGCGAACTCGTCGGCCAGCACGCGCAGGCAGCGGTGCACACCCAGCTCATCCCAGCCAAACGGCGGGCAGACGATCACGCCGGTCGTCGAGTGTGGACCGGGCGCGGGCATGTGAAGGACCGCGAAGACGGCCTCGCCGGCGAGCGAGAGATAGCAGGGGTGCCCGCGGGCGAGCGTGACCTCGCCGGGGCCTATGTGCTGCGCGGTCTCGGTCATGTCGTGTTCCTCATAGAGGGGATCGGCAGACGGCCGCGGAGGTTGAGCGCTGTAATCGAGCCGTCTGCCTGCGGAGTGCCGCGCAGAGCCACGATCCGGCGCCCTCCCGGCTCGACCGAGAAGGCGTCGTCGGACGGTGTGCAGCCCGGAATCTCGACGCGAACGCCGTATAGAAAGCGGCGCGACTCGATCGACAGGCGCGCTTCGCCCGCTTCCTCGAGCGTGGCGCTGGCGCCAAGGACCGCAGCCGGCTCGCGCTGCAGAGGACGGCCGGCGGGCAGCCGGAAGGTCTGCGCGAGCTGCTCCCCGCTGTCGCGGCTGGTCAGCGTCGCAGCGACGACGTTCTGGGCGGGCGGGCCGAAGCGGTACGCCCACGAGACGTCCGCGAAGCGGCCCAGCAGATCCTCGGCGTCGAAGGACTGTGTCGAGTGCGCGTCGAGATCGAGATCGCACTGCGCCTGACCGACGTTCACCTCGCCGTCGCGATAGAGCGCGAGGCGCAGCTGCGCGCGGACGCTCTGCGGACCGTCGTTTGCCACATGAATGAGGATTCCAGACAGGCCCTCGTCGGTGCTCCAGACCGCGAGCGGCGCAAGCGCGCGGCGGACGTGGTGGTAGGCCGCCTTGGGAGCGCCGTCGTGATCGAGGATCCCCCACCCCGCCCCGGGCCGCAAATCGCTCAGCCAGTGGATCAGCGCGCCCGAGCACCCCGAGCCGCCGCGGCGCCATTCGCCGAGGACCTCGGCCATCAGCTCGCCCGTCAGCGCGCTCGAGAGCTCGAGATAGCGCTCGTGGTCGAGCGTGCGAAGAGCGACCGGGTCGACGCCGAAGAGCTCGTGCAGATAGTGGTCGCGCACGTCCTCGCAGTCCGCGGCGCTGCCCGCGTCGTGGGGCACACCGCGCTTCCATGCGCCGCGCGCGTAAGCGCCGGCACCGGGGGCGATCTGCTCGATCGCCGAGCGTTCGGGGATGTTGGCCAGAGCGAGGCACTCGCTTGCGAAGCGCACCCCGGAGCTGCGCGCGTCCGAGGGCGGGCGCATGTAGCCGCCCACCCCGTAGTAGTGCACGAGGCCGCGGTCGGGGCGGAAAGGAAGGGCGCCGCCGCACGGCGTCGTCGGGATGTAGATCGCACCGGCGCCGGCTGACTCAACGACGTTCGGCAGGACCTCGGCGAAGAGCGGCTCGGAGGCGGGGTCGAGGTCGAGGCCGAGCATCGCCGGCTGCTGGGCGAGCTCGCTGCTGCCGCACATCACAGCTAGGCTCGGCCGCCCGGCGAGGTTCGCCATGACCTCCTGCGCTTCGCGTCGCACAGTGTCCAAGAACGCCGAGTCCGCCTGCGGGTAGTCGAGGCCCGCGAACATGAAGTCCTGCCAGAGGAGCAGGCCGAGCTCATCGCAGGCGTCGTGAAAGGCGCGCGTCTCATACGCTCCGACGGCCGGGACGCGGACGAGGTTCATTCCCGCGTCGCGCATTCGCTCGAGCGCCGCGCGGGGACCAGCAGAGCCCGGACGCGCGCCAAGCGCGTCGATCGGCGTCCAGACGGCGCCGCGAGCGAAGACCTCCACACCGTTGACGCGCAGGCGCAGGCCGTCGTCAGCGATCGAGGCGGCCGCCTCGAGCGCGCGAAATCCGATGCGGCCGCAGTCGATCTCCACATCATGGCCGTCGACGCGCACCCCCAGGTGGACGTCGTAGAGGCTCGGCGTCCCGTGGGTGTGCGGCCACCAGAGCGCGACATCGGCGATCGTCAGCTCGCCTGCGGCCCCCCCATTCGCGATCTCGAGTTGCGCGCGGTGCGCCTGACCCTGGCCCGAGACTTCGACGACTGCGGCCTCGATCTCGCCGGCGATCTCGCGAAGGCGCGCCGCGATCGTGAGGACACCGCTTCCGTCGTCGCGCAGTCGCGGGCGCAGCTCGAGGCTCTCGACCCCGAGCACGCGGTGGCGCTCGAGCCGCACCGGGCGCCACGGGCCAACCACCGGCGGACCGCTGGCGAAGCCGGTCGCGCGACCAATCAGCATCGTTCGCTCGAAACGCAGACCCTGGTCTGCGACGACCGCGCTTCGCCAGCGCGCGCGCGGCCGACGCGGCTCGGCGAGCCGCGTCGCGAGCGCGCGGAAGCAGATCGCCAGCTCGTTGAGCGGCTCAAGCAGCGAGCCGATGTCGACGTGCGAGACCTCGAACATCGACTCGCTCTCGAGCACCAGCCGTCCGTTCAGATAGACCTCGGCGAGCGTCGCCAGGCCCTCGAAGACGAGCACGACCTGCTCGCGCGGCTCCGCCGCCTTTGCCTCGAACGCGCAGCGATACCACCAGTCGCATGCGTCGACGCTCGCGGCGTCGACGTCCCAGCCGAACGGCCCGCAGACCGTGCCGGGGACCTGCGCCTGCGACCACTCGAGAGCCCCGATCGACCCAGCCGCGACGCGCTCACCGCCCGGGCACGCCGCGACCTGCCACCCATCGCTCAACTCGACCGACTCCCCCCCGGCGACGGTCGCCCGCGACGCGCGGCGCAACAGCGTGGCCTCGAGCGCACTCGCCGCTATGCGAGCACCTCTTCAAGGGCGGACATCGCGGAGCGCCAGCCGTCGCTCAGTGACTCGAGGACCGGCGCCGGGTCAAAGCTGCGCCGGCGAGCGAGGCGAAAAGAAAGCACCTTCGACCCTTCGACGATCGACTGCATCGGCTGGCTGACGGGCGCGCCCTGAGCTCCGAACAGCCAGTCGGCCTGGGCGGCGGCAAGCTCAAAGGCCGCTCCGACCATCCGCACCGTCGCGAACGCATATGCGTGGTAGTCCTCGGCGTCGCCGTCGAGAAGGCTCGGCAGCGCGCGCTGCAGCTGCGCTGCGAAGCGCTCGAACGGGTCGCTCCGCGGGCGGTGCGCAAGGTGTCGGTGCAGCGAGGAGCGAGTGGCTTCGCGCAGCTCCTCGCCGGACAGGCGCGGGCCCGCATCGAAGCGGACGAGCTCGGTGTAGGGCGGCAGGACGTCTGGCTCCGCGCCCTCGGTGCGAAAGACGCCGGCGTAGTCCTCGCCCTCGAGCTCGAAGAGGCTCGGGCCGTGGAAGTAGCGAAGCCAGCCGCGGTCGAGGTCGATCGCCTCGGCGATGATCGAGCTCTTGACGTGCTCGCGCCTGTAGCTGGTGGCGTGCGTATCGGGAAGAAACCAGGAGTCGAGCTCGACGGCGATCGTCCGCCCGGCGTCGATCTGCTCGGCGATCTGCTCAGGCAGCGCGCGGTAGGGCTGCATCTCGTGGATGTCGATCCCGAACAGCCGCTCGAGATCCTCACCGAACGGCTTGAAGAACGACCACTGGTCGCCTTCGAAATCCATCCGCACGAGGCTCCCGAGCGCCGCGAGCGGTTCATCGCCGCGGGCGTGCAGGAGCTCGATGACGATGTCGGTGTAGCAGTTGCTCTCCTGATAGGTGCGCGACGGCCCGTGAACGGCGTGCGGCACATAGCCCGCCGCGTCGATGCCGAACAGGCTCCGGTATCCCGTTGCCGTGGCTGCGCTCATGCGCCCCAGAGCTCGCGGCGCACGGTCTGCGGCCACGCCGACGGCTCGAGGCCGTGGCGGCGCAGCAGCGCCAGCGTGATCCGCTCCTGCCCGAAGCCGAGGCACGCCGTGTGAGCCGTGTCGCCGTCGCGAAGCTGCAGGCCGAACTTCACCGCGAAATGGTCGCGGTGGTAGTTGAAGGAGGCCACGGCGGTCGGCTCCTCGCCAGCGATCGGGACGAGCAACTCGAGCTTGAGCTCCTGCTGGCGCTGGTTGGCCTTGAGCATCCGCCCGGCGCGGCCGAAGAACGGGTCGCTGGCGTGATCGCGCTCCGCCTCGAGCTCCAGCGAGCGAAGCAGCCCGAGGCCGCGTTCAGACCACGCGTCACGCCAGGCCAGCACCTCGTCGGGCGCGCCAAGGCGGACGATCTCGCGCTGGCGGAACATCTGCAGCCGCGCGGGGTCCTCGGAGGGCTCGTGGCGGAAGACCCAGCCGCCGCCCGCGTCGACGACCACGCCGCCCTCGGGCAGCGCCCCGCGCGAGGCGACGATCGGATAGACCGGATAGCAGGCGGCCGGCACGAGCGCGAGCTCCGTCATGTGCTGGTGCTCGCTCCAATCCTCGTGCCGAGCGGCGTGCTCGGCCTGCGCGACCGCGTCGTCCTCGTCGCCCTCGAAGCTGAAGACGCTGCCGGCAAGGTGCGGGAAGGACTGCAGGTAGCCGATCTCCTCGATGCGCCGGCGCGGCAGAAGCGGCGGAAAATGCATCGACTCGGAGACATCAGAGCCGGCGCGGGTGATCAAGCCGTCAACGGCGACGCGCACCGCCTCGAAGGTGTGGTTCCAGCCGTACAGGCCGGGAACTCCGCTCGGCAGGAGAAGTCCGCGTTCGGCGAGCTCCTCGTAGAACGCGACCTGTACGGCGGTCCCCGTGAGCACGTCCGTCATCTCAGGCCTCCTTGGCGATCAGCAGCAGCGCGGCGTCCGTTGTGTGGATGCGCTCGTTGGCGACCATCAGACGAGCCGAGAGCGCGTCGCGCAGGTGGCGCCCGACGCTGTAGGGGCCGTCGTTGCGATAGCCGAGGATTCCGATCACCTCAAGCGCTCCCTCGCAGACGCGCGGCGTGTGCTCGGAAGCGGCGAGCTTGAGGTTGTTGAAGCGCAGGATGCTGGCCATCGTCAGCAGGCGCTCACGGCCGCTCTCCTCGTCCTCCGAGGTGAAGTCCTGGAGTCCCTGAGCGACCTCGCTGCGCAGCAGCGTTAACTCCGCCATGACGTTGGACAGGCGATGGGCGGCCGGGAGCGGCTCGCCCGGGCGCTGCCGCGCGCTCGAGCGCACGAACGCGCGCGCCCGCTCGAACGCCTCGGTCGCGATGCCGAGCCAGACGTGGGACCAGAGGATGTGCGAGACCGGGACCAGCGACTGGTTCATGACCGTTGAGAACGGCGCCGCAAGGATCTGCTCGGGAGCGAAGCGGGCGCGCACGACGAACCCAGGACTGCAGGTGCCGCGCATGCCGAGCGTGTTCCACACGCCCGTGGGTTCGAGCTCCGCCTGGCCCGCGGTGCTGAGGACCAGCACCTGGTCGCCTGGCTCCGCGTCGCCATTGCGGCGGACCGTCGTGAAGAGGTCGTCTGCGTGGGCGCCGTAGCTGACCGTCGGAGCCTTCTTCTCGAACGAGCGGACGTCATGTTCCTCTTCGGTCACGGCCGCGATCGAGCGCGCCATGTCGCCGCCGGTGCCAATCTCCGAGGTCACCGAGGCGACGAGCCGCTGCTCGGCCGCCAGGCGGCGCAGGTAGCTCTCAAACCACGGCGCCCCATCGAGATGGCGGGCGATCGTGATGACCTGAATCTGGTGCATCGCGAAGACCATCGCCGCGGCGCTGCAGCTACGGCCGAGCTCGAAGCAGCTGCGCGCGACCGCCTCGAGCGTGGCGCCGCCTCCGCCGAGCTCCTCGGGAACAGCGGCGGAAAGGGCGTGCGCCTCGCGCAGCGCCGTGATCGCCTCGATCGGAAAGCGGGCCTCGTGATCGACGGCGTCGGCCGCGGGGGCCGCGACCTCTGCGGCGATCCGCGCGACGTCGGCGAGAAGGGTGCGGTCTGACTCGACGGTGACGCTCATGGCTGGTGTCCATTGGACGATGGCGCAAGGCCGTTCAGCTCGCCGATCGCAGCCGCGATCGCGTTCACGCTGTCGAACACGCCGCGCGTCAGCATGCGATCGGGAAACTCCAAGTCGAAGGCGTCCTCGAGTGCGAGCATCAGGTTGACGCTCGCGTGCGAGGTCATCCCGGCGGCGAAGAGGTCGGAGTCGTCGGCGAGCGTGTCGACGTCGACCGACAACCGCGCGTGTTCGGCGACGACGCGGCGGATCTCGCCGTGCAATTCGTCGCTCATCGCGACACCTCCTCTGAGTGCGCGACGACGACCGCCGCCGCGAACGGACCCTCGTGCGTCAGGCTGACGTCGAGGGTGTCATAACCCTGACGGCGCGCCGATGCCTCAGCGGCCCCGGCGAGCTCGACGCTCGGACGGCCGTGGCGATCGGAGCGGACGCCGATCTCGCGCCACGGGATCGCCTCGTCGCCCTGACGAAGCACCTTCAGCGCAGCCTCCTTGACGGCGAAGCGGGCGGCGAGGCGGCTTGCGTCTGGCTGCCCATCCGCCGCGGTGCAGTCGGTTAGCTCCACGTCGGTGAATACACGCCGAAGATAGCTCGCGGCGTGGTTACGGATCGACTCTTCGATGGAGGCCACCGATACGAGATCAATACCGATTCGCAGTGGCATTCTGGCGATCATAGGATGCTTTGGGTGCCGAGCCCGAGGGCTCTCGTGAACAGATAGGTAACGACGCGGTTTTAGCCCGCGTGAGACATATCGGCGCGAATCGCCGCGGCGTGAAGGTGTCGGCCGTCGGCGCCCGCCGGAGCGAGCTCGCGGAAGACGGGCCGCCAGGCATCTGAGGCCGCCCGGTCGCGGCGCACGCGCTCGCGCAGGATCATCCGCAGGACGCGCATCCCGTCGCGTGTCGCGCTCAGCTTGCTCTCGCCGTGCAGGCGAGGATGCTCCGTCGAGGCGACCTCGGTGACGACGAGGCCGGCGCGGGAAGCGCGGACGTTGATCAACGTCTCGACCTCGAAGCCGTCGCAGGTGACCTGCAGGTGCGGCAGGCAATGACGCCAGAACGCGTTGTAGCCGTAGCAGAGGTCGGTGTAGCGCGTGCGGAACAGCAGGTTGACGAGACCGCCGAGGCAGCGGTTGCCGAGCGCCCGGATCCGCGTGATGTCGTCGCTGGTGCCGCCGGGCGCGAAGCGCGATCCCTTGGCGAAATCGTTGCCGTCGAGCAGCGCGTCGACGAAGCGCGGGATCTCGGCGGGGTCGTTGGAAGCGTCGGCGTCGATCATCACGATGATGTCGCCGGACGCGGCCGCGAATCCACAGGCCAGTGCGTTGCCCTTGCCCCGGCCCGACTGGATCACGACGCGGACGTCAGGGCGAAGGGCGCGCGCCACGGCGATCGTGGCATCGCGCGAGTGGCCGTCGACCAGCACGACCTCGTCCACCATCGCCGGCATGCGTGACAGCACGTGGGGCAGGTTGGCGGCTTCGTCGAGCGCGGGCATAACCACGCTGACCGATGCAGCCCGTCGCGAGGCAGCTACCGCGCGACGCTTTGCATCCAGCGAGGCAGTCGCTCGAGGGTTCGTCGATTCCGTGACGCTCATGCTGGCTTCCTGTGGTGTGTTTTACGGAGCTTGAGAGTGACTTGTGCAGACACCCTCGAAGGGCGGCGTCTGGCTCCGGCAACCGCTTGAGCGGGGCACCTGAAGCCTGACTTGGCAACATAACGGCTCGAGGGGCGCCGGATTCGCACGTGGGGAGAAAAACCCCCGATTAGCGAAAACGGGCCGGGCCCGGACGCCGTCGGGGCGAAGGCGAGCACTCGGCGGGCCGCGGCTTTACCCCTCGGGCCTCAAACCGGACGTCTGTCCAGCGCGCCGGCGAATTATCGCGCCGGCGCCTAGTACACCCGCCGACGGCGCGCTCGTTTGCGCTGGCCGCGCGGGGCGTTGCCGATGGCAGAGGGGTGCGGGCACATCGTGCAATCGCGGTAATCGCCGCCGGACTCCTGCTCACCGGGATCCTCGTCCCGGTCGCCGCTTCGGCCTGGCCGGGCGGCCGGACCGGGCAGGGAGCGCAGCGCGCCGCGGGCGGGCACACGGTAGTCCTGCGCGAACGCGTCGACGGCGCCGGCGTCTACGCGGTCCGCGTAACGGTCTCGACGAACTCGCTGCGGCGTAGCCTCGTGTCGCTTCGAATCGGCCACCTCGACCGCAGCGGGACCGCCGCGCGCGCTCGCCGCGCGAGCTTTCACGTGCGGCTGTCGGTTCGCCGCCACGCCTTCATGATCCGCGCCGTCGCCACGGGCGCGCGACCCGACCTGCACGTCAGCATTCGCAAGCTGCAGTCCCTGCCGGCGAGCACGTTGCCAGCGCAGAAGCATTCGCCGTCCAAGTCGCCGCCGACGAAGTCGAGTACGGGCTCGGCATCGCCCGGCGGTCCGACCGGCCCGACCGGCGTGAATGCTGGCTCGACGCCGGCAGCCCCTGCGACTCCGCCAGCACCGGCGCCGCAGGGCACGACGAACTCCGACATCTACTCGGGTCCGCAGTTCGCGCCGACGGCCAACTACACGTCCCTCGCCGAGGACTGGGAGTTCAACGGCTCCACGCTTCCGAGCGCCTGGCAGCCCGGCGTGTCCAACTACGGCTACGCGGCGACCCAGTACCAGCCGTCGCAGGTGACGATGACCGGCAACTCGGTGGCACTCACCGCGATCCACCAGACCAGTCCGCAGGGCGACCCTTACACCTCGGGCTGGATCTCGACCTCGGGCACCTATTCCTTCCGCTTCGGCATGGTGGACTTCCGCGCCCAGATGCCCGCCGGCCAGGGCCTTTGGTCGGGTTTGTGGATGGTCAATCCGCAGGGCACCAGCCCAAACACCGAGATCGACGTCCAGGAGATGCTGCTCGGCAACACGCACACGATCTACGGCAGCCTCCACAACTGGGGACCGACGCCCTATTGGGCGGAGACCCAGCAGATCACGGCCGCCGACGACCTCTCCGCCGGCTTCCACGACTTTCAGCTCATCTGGCAGCCCGGGATGCTGACCTGGGCTGTCGACGGCGTCGCTTACGCCCAGTACACCCAGGCGCAGGCGACCGCCGCGGGTTACGGCTGGCCTTTCGACGGCACCAACGGCGTCTACCTGATCGCCAACCTAGCGGTCGCCGCGTCGAGCGAATGGGGCGGGGCCCCCAACGCCTCAACGGTCTTCCCCGCCGCTATGCAGATCCAGTCCATCAAGATCTGGCAATAACGGCTCAGCGCGGCTTGGCCTCCGGATAGCGCTCGAGGCCGTCGTCTGGGATCGGCTCCCAGACCGCCGCGTACGACACGTAGGTCCGCCAGCTCGGCCTCACACCGGGGTCGCCGTCGAACGCCGACATGCGCACGCTCATCTGCGTGGTGTCGTCGGGGTTGCGGCTGCAGAGATGCGACCCGCACAGCGAGCAGAAGCACTTCTCGAACCCGCCATCAGGATGGCGCCACGCCGTGAGCAGCTCCTCGCCGGCCGTGAAGCGGAATGTACGGCCGTCGATGCGCGCCTGCGGCGAGGCAGCCGTGCCGGTTCGCCGCTGGCAGCGCGTGCAGTGGCAGTACCCAGCCGTCGTCGGCGGGCTCGAGAGCTCGAAGCGGATCGCGCCGCACAGGCATCCGCCGGCCACGCTCGCGTGCTGGGCGGTGTCGCTCACCGGCCGGCGCGGCGTCGCTGCCAGGAGCGCACAAAGCGCATCGCGAGGTGAATCAGCCGCATGAGGATCATCGGGCGCATTATCGCCGCACGAGCGCGTAGTGTCCCGCTCGTGCTGCTTTACGACTCCCCGGTCTCCGGCAACTGCTACAAGGTCCGGCTGCTCTTCTCTCACCTGGGGATCGAATACGAGCGCCAGGAGCTGAGCGTCACGGACCGCTCCAACCGCCCGGACGTCCTCGGCGGGCTGAACCCGGCCTTACGCGTCCCGACGCTGATCCTCGATGACGGGCGGGCGCTCGCGGAATCCCATGCGATCGTCTGGTACTTCGCCGAGGGCACCGAGTACATGCCCGAGGATCGCTTCGAGCGAGCGCGCGTGCTGCAGTGGCTTTGCTTCGAGCAGTACGACCTCGAGCCAACCGTCGCGGTGGTGCGCTTCTGGGAGCTCTACGCCGCCTCGCCGCCGCCGCGCGAGGAGATCGAAGCCCGCCGCGCGGCGGGGCAGCGAGCGCTTGGCGCGGTCGAGCAGGCACTCGCCGGCGCTGGGCCGTTCCTCGTCGCCGGCCGCTACACGGTCGCCGACATCGCCGTCTACGGCTACACGCACGTCGCCCACGAAGCCGGCTTCGACATGTCTGGATTCGCGGCGATCGCGGCGTGGATGGAACGAATTCGCGAGCAGCCGGGTCACGTGGAGATCACCGACTAACTCGCGTCGGCGATCCCGCGACCGATGCCCGACAGGCCGCTGCGACTGCTTCACCTCGCCGACTACGCGGCCGTATACCCGGGCTCCTTCATTCCAATGGTCACGGCGCTCGGCCGCGCGGCGCGCGACCGCGGCTGGGAGGTGAGCCTTGTCTTTCCCGCCGCCGCGCGCGGGCGCGCGTGGATGGAGACGCTCGAGGCCGAGGGCCTCGGACCGCGGACGATCGAGCTCGGTGCGGGGGCCGGGCCGGCGCGCTGGCTCCCGGCGTTCGCGGGCGAAGCGACCTTCTCGCGCGCCGCCGGGCGCGTGGCGCGCGAGGTCGCGTCGCTGTTGCCCGAGCGCGGAGGCCCCGCGATCCTGCACACGCAGTTCACGATGTTCGACATGCCGGCGGTGCACGCGGCGCGCCGGCAGACCGGCGCGCGCGTCGTCTGGCACGAGCAATCCGCGCGGCCGACGGGAATCGTCGGCGAGGCCGGCAGCCGGCTGCGCTACCGCCTGTTCGGTCGCGACGTCGCGGCGATTCTCTGCGTCGCGCCCGACATCGCCGAGACTGTCGCGCGCCAGGGCGGCGGCGCGCGCACTTCGGTCGTGCGCAACGCGGTCGACACGGACCGCTTCGCTCCCGCGGCGCTGGCGCGGCGCGAGGCTGCGCGCGAGGCGCTCGGCATCGACGGTGCGGCGACCGTACTGCTTGCGTTCGGGACGCATTGGGAGCGCAAGGGCGGCGACCTCTTCCTCGAGGCCTTCCGGATCCTCGCGGCCTCGCGCGGCGGCGCACTCCGGGGGCTCATCGTCGGCGGCAGCGCCGCACGTTCGGCAGTCGGGGCTGCGAGATTGTCCGGCGCCGTCAACGTGCTAGAGCCAACCGCCGAGGTCGAGGACCTGTACGCGGCGGCGGACGTCTTCCTGAGCCCGAGCCGCGCCGAGGGGATGCCGTTCGCCGTGCTCGAGGCGCTGGCCGTCGGGCGCTCTGTCGTCGCCTCCGATATCCCCGGCCAGGCGGCAATCGCCTCGGCGGTCGCGGCCTGCCGGCTCGCCGCGCTCGAGCCGGGGAGCATCGCCGCCGCGGTCGAGGAGCTGCTTTCGCTCGACGAAGCGCGACACCGCGAGGAGCTCGCGTCGGCGCGCGAGTGGATCGTCGCGAACGCCGGCCTCGGCTGGTGGTCGCGGACCGTGATGGACACCTACGACCGCGTCCTCGCCGCGCCGTAACGCTCCACTAGAAGTCGAGACTCGCCCAGCGCGCGCTTCCTGATTGGGCACCTGGCGGGGTCGCCCTGAATGCACCGACCGAATCGGGTGCGTATGTCCCCTGCCGTGCCGAATCTGGGTTGGGGTGGTTTTTCCACCCGCCGCTGGGGGCGTTCTCAGCCAATGCGGCTACCCATCACGGCCTACGGTTCCGGTGGGCTAACCTGCCCGACCCCGGTAAGGAGACACCGTGAAGCACCGACAGGGAACAGTCATGCGAAAGAGGTATTTCGTCGTCGCTGTGAGCGCTGCAGCAGCTGCTCTGATCGCACTCGTTGCCCTCGTCTCGCCCGCCTCCTCTGTCCTCTCATCCGCCCCGTCCTCGCCGGCACTCGCGGCGGTCGCCGGGAGCGTTGAGCCGGCAACGGAGCTTGGTCAGCCAGCCGCTGCGAAGCGGCTCGTTCGCCACTCCTCGACGTCGCATCGTTTCGCGCGCAGTACGAATCGCGGAGCGGGCATCCTTCGCACCATCGCGGCCAGCAGGCCTCACGCGAGCCCGCGGGCGAAGGTCACTCCCTTTGGCGCGGGCATCGGCACGTCGTCACCGCTTGCGGCGGCGATAGCGCCGGCCGACGGCGGACCGATCGCCCATGCCGCGTCGGTCGTGACGATCACAGCGGCGACATCCGGCAGCGGCTCAGCGAGCGTGACCGACAATCACGTGGGCTGTTCGGGGAGGACCAGCTGCAACGTCTTCACCGGCGACTCGATCTCGATCAGCGAGTCCCCAAGCAGCGGCAATCGCTTCAACGGCTGGTCCGGGGGCACGTGTTCGGGCACCAGCAGCCCCTGCACCTTCAGCGCAACGAAGACCGAGACCGACACCGCCAACTTCGTCAGCACGGCGACCGTCGCAGTGAACACCAGCGGCAGCGGGAGCGGAACCGTCTCGCTCACCGACAGCAGCCCGCTCGCCAACTGCAAGAACGTGACCTCCTGCCTCACGGGAATCGGCGACTCGGTGACGCTCACCGTGACGCCCGCTTCGGGCAGCCGCTTCACCGGCTGGTCAGGCGGAAGCCACTGCTCGGGCACGACCAGCCCCTGCACCTTCACGACGACGGGCGCTGAAACCTACACGGCCAACTTCGCCAAGACCGTCACCGTCACAGCCGCCACCAGCGGCTCTGGCACTGCGACCCTCAGTGACTCAGACTCGCTCGCCGGCTGCACCAACGTGACGAGCTGCCTCGCCGACGTGGGCGACAAGATCACGATCAACGCCACT
>DATGHN010000296.1:0-17379 GCA_035308005.1 Solirubrobacteraceae bacterium | reverse complement strand
CGCCACATCACCCGGGCTCCTGATCGCGGCCCGGAGCGTCCAGGGAATCGGCGGCGCCATCATCTCGCCGGCCAGCCTGGCGATCCTGACGACCTCGTTCGCCGAGGGCCGCGAGCGCAACCGCGCGCTCGGCGTGTGGGGCGCGATCGGCGGCATCGGCGCCTCGGCCGGCGTCCTCCTCGGCGGCCTTCTGACGCAGGCGCTCGGCTGGCCGTCGATCTTTCTCCTCAACCTCCCGGTCGGCGCGGTCGTGCTGCTGCTCGGGCCGGCGCTGATCCCCTCCGGCCGAACCACCACGACGACGCGCAACTTCGACGCGCTCGGCGCGGTCCTCGTGACCGGCGGCCTGATGCTGATCGTCTACGGGATCGTCAGCACCGGCACCCGCGGCTGGGGCTCCGGCGGCGTGCTGTGGCCGATCGCCGGCGGCATCGCGACGCTGCTCGCGTTCGTCGCCGTGGAGAGCCGCTTTGCGGCGGCTCCGCTGATGCCGCTGCGCCTGTTTCGCCTGCGGCAGCTGCGCGCCGCGAACCTCGTCGTCTTCCTGCTCGGCAGCGCGACCTTTGCGATGTGGTTCACGCTCTCGCTCTACCTCCAGCAGGTCCGCCACTTCGACGCGCTCGCGACCGGCTTCGCGTTCCTGCCGATGACGGTCGGGATCGTCGTGGCGTCGATGCTCGTGCCGCAGCTCGTCTGGCGTGCGGGCGTGCGCACGGTCGTCGCCGCCGGAATGCTGATGGCGGTGCTCGGACTGGTCCTTCTGCACTGGGTGGGACCCGACTCGAACTACTTCGCGACGGTGCTGCCCGGCGGGATGCTCGCGGCAGTCGGGATGGGCCTCGCCGTGGTCCCCTCGACGATTGCCGCGGTCGCAGGCGTTCCGAGCGCCGAGAGCGGCCTCGCTTCGGGGCTGATCAACACCTCGCGCCTGATTGGCGGAGCACTCGGACTTGCGGTGCTCAGCACGCTCGTCGACGCGCGGACGAGCGCCAAGCTCGCCGCCGGCGTCGCGCCGGCCCAGGCTGCCACCGACGGCTACCAGATCGCTTTCCTGGCGGGCGCGGCCCTGTGCCTCGCCGGGGCGCTCTGCGCCGCGACGCTCCTTCGCAATGGGCGGACGATTCCGGCGCCCGCGGCCGTGCAGCCGCTGGACGAGGCGCTGGCCGCCGAGCGGGTAGCGGCCTGAGCGCCTGCGGCCGGTCGCTATTCTGCAGCCCGTGAAAAGAATTCTCCCAATCATCCTCACGATCCTTGTCGCGGGACTGACCGCGGCTGCCGTTGCCCTCGCCTCGCCGGCTATCAAGGTCGGCACGCTGTTCACGGGCACCACGGCACACAAGCGCTACTCGCTCAGCGTCAGCGCAAGGTGCTCGGTGAAGAAGTGCCCGACGGCGGCCAACGAGGTGCTTATCACGGTGACGGCCGGCTCGCGCACCAACAAAAGCGCCCCGTGCCTGTTCGCCGGCTACAGCCTCGGGCTGGAAAAGATCTCGTCCGGCAAGTTCTCGGGCAAGCAGAGCTTCATCGAACCCAACGGCCCGGCGGTCAGCTTCTCGGTGAACGGCAAGTTCAGCGCGGCAACCAAGGTGACCGGCACCGTCGTTGGCTCGAAGTCCTGCGGCGGAACGGACACGTTCAGCCTAACCGGCAAGGTCCTGGTAGCCCCCTCCGGGGCGACGGGCTAAGCCCGCGCGCCGGCGCGGCCCATTTTTGCCGGGCGCCGGCACAAAGGGCGTGGTGGGATGAAACTTTTGTCCGCTATTTGCGGGAATCGCGCGGGCTGTTCCAGCCGACCTGACGATGCGGTATCAATGGCCCGTTGCATGCGCGGGAGTCGCGAAACTCCCGCAAAATGGGCGGTTTTCCGGCAAAGCCAGGCCCGGCTGGCGGGCTGGCCGGTGTTATGTATCCCTGGTAGCGTGGCCGCCGTCATGCCGACCTCGCTCCGCCGGATGCTGTGCGTCGCCGTCGTGATCTACGCCGCCGCCGCGACGTCCTCCGCCCTCGCAGCGGCACCCAATCCGGCTCAGAACATGCCGATCTCGGAGCCCGCGAGCTGCTCCGCGCCGACCTCCGCAGCCTGTGAGAACGCGATCATCGCCGACCTCAATAGCGCTCACGCGGCGATGGGACTGAGCGCCTACGCGCTTCCGAGCGACTTCGACACGCTCAGCGGTGACGAGCAGATCTTCATCCTCTCCAACCTCGACCGCACGGCCTACGGGCTGATGCCCGCGAGCGGCCTGAGCCCCCAGCTTGACAGCGCCGCCGCGGCAGGCGTCGCCGACGACGCGGACCCGAATCCGACGGCCGAGATCCCGGCGAACATCGGCAACTACAGCTGGGCTGCCAATTGGGCGGGCGGCTACCCCAACGCTCCGTATGCCTATTACGACTGGATGTACAACGACGGCCTTGGGAGCCCCAACATCGACTGCACTTCGCAGAACCCAACGGGCTGCTGGGGCCACCGCCAGGACGTCCTGGCGTTCCCCGACCCCGGCCAGATCGTGATGGGCGCAGCGACGGGCACCGACTCCTCCGGCCTGCCGAGCTACGCGATGACGATCGTCTGGACCGAGACCACGAGCTCCTGGACGACGCTCGATTACACCTGGGCGCAGGCGCTCGCCGGAGGCAGCGGCGGCGGCGGGAGCTCGGGCGGCGGTGGGACCGGGGGCGGCACGGGTGGTGGCGGCGGCTCTGGTGGCGGTGGTAGTTCGGGCGGTGGCGGCACGGGTTCCGGCGGCAACCCGACGACTCCGCCAAGCGGCGGTAGCACCGGCTCGGGCCAGGCCGGCTCAGCTCCGCCGGCCGGCTCGACAACCCCGCCCGCGTCCTCCCAGAGCGAGCCGACGGCGACCGTCCTTTCGCCCAGCGACCCGACGGCGATCATCGCGCAGGCCGTCAAGCGCTCCCATCGAATCCGCTTCGTACTCGGCGCCTTCGGCCAGGCGTCTGGCTATGAGTGCGCCCTCGTGCGCCACGGTCGCGCCGCGACATCGACTCCGGTCTTCCGAGCCTGCGGCTCGGTGCGCATCTACAGCAATCTGCCGGCCGGCCGCTACACCTTCCTGGTGCGCGCCGTGGGCAGCGACGGCGGCGCCGGCGCGACCGAGCGCGAGTCGTTCACGATCCACGCCTGAAGTAGTCGCGCGCCGCGTCGGCCAGCCCGCGCGCGAGCGTCTGCTGGCCGCGAGCGCTGGCGGCGATCGAGGCCTCGGCGGGGTTTGTGATGAAGAGCGGCTCGATCAGCGCGCCCGGCATCAGCGTCGGATCCGAGAAGTAACCGCGCTTGGCCGGCCCGAGCAACAGCAGATGCCCGTAGGCGCGATCGGCCGCGGTCACCGAGGAGCCGTAGCCGACGTCGTCATGCACGCCGTCGTCGGGAACCGCGTAACCGCCGGCGCGAAGGCGCGCGAGCACGTCGCGCTGGACCAGCAGCGAGAGCCGGCGGCTCGAGAGCCAGAACGGCCGCGTCGAGTCGTAAAGAGTCAGCGACCCGCCGCTCGACGAGAACGAGCTCGCGTTGAAGTAGACGCCGATCAGGATCGCGGCGTGGACGCGGTTGGCGCAGACGTCGCGCGCGATCAGATCGCGGTGAACGCCCTCGCCACTGAAGAGGCCCCCGACCAGGTCGCCCGGAGCGGGCTTGGCGACCGCACCCCCGGTCGTGCGTGAGACGACGACCCGAAAACCAGCGGCGCGAAGCAGCGGCACGGCGTCGAGCGCGACCCGCAGCGTCTCGTCGGCCTCGTGGACCGGCCGGCCGGTGAGCGTGACTCCGACCGCGCCGGGGTCGGGCCCGCCGTGGCCGGCGTCGATGAAGACCGTCAGATGGCGCGCCGGTATGTGCGCCGCGAACGCGACGCAGGAGCCGCGCGCGAAGCGCGAGGGACCGATCGCCTGTCCCCCGGAGGCCGCGGTCAGCGCGACGATCGCGATCATCGCGGCCGCGGCGGCGAGCGGGCGCCGGCGCGCGGGCATCTCCGAAAGCTACCCGAGCGCCGGCACAAGGCGGCCCGATGCGGCGACCTTGGCGATGTAGGCGCTGAACGCGTTCGCGCCGAACCCTGTTCTGAAGCGGACCGTCGCGACGCGCAGCATCCGCGGAACGGATTGCGTCCCGTCGGCTATGTAGACGAACCAGGAGAAGCGCTTGTGGAGGAGCTCGTAGTGAGCGCCGAGGCGCTTGAGCGCGCCGTTTGAAAGCGGCAGGTCGCCGTGGCGGACGAGGCCGTAGCGAATCGCGGGCTCCATCGGCTGGGTCGAGATGTTCTGGCCGCCGAGGCGCAAACGCAGCGTGACGCCGCCCGGGACGGCTCTGTCGAGCGCGCTGACGAGCTGGGCGATCGGCCGGTACTGGCGAATGTGGGAGTCGGGAGCCTCGGTCGAGGCGACCGCGCCGGCGGTGGCGGCGACGCCGCCGAGACAGACGAGCGATGCCGCCACGACCAGGCCGCGGCGCAGCCGTGCGGCCGCGGCGACGCGCCCCGTTTTCTCACGCGCCAACCGCGTGCGCAGCGCGAGCCACAGCGCCCAGGCGATCACCAGATACGCCCACATCCCAAGGATCGAGCCCCACCAGGCCGTGTAGCCGACGGTCGCGGCGAGCACGGTCGTGTTCGGCGTCGCCGCGACGTCGACAGCGAGCGCGGTTGCCAGCACGATCGCCAGCGCGGCTGCGCTCGCGAGGTCGCGTCTACGGCGCGCGAGCGCGATCGCACCGATCAGGCCAAGGATCGCGAGGATCGCGATCGCCGTGTCCGTTTGTGCGCTCGAGGGCGTCTGGCGCACGTCGATCTTGCGGTTCCATTCGCTGTGCGGCTGATAGAGCCACCACGGCGTGAGCCCGACGGCGCGCACCAGGGCGTGCCAGCCGATGTCGGCGCCGAGCCTGGCCTGCTTGGTGCTCGCCGTCTCCAGGACGAGCGTCAGGTTGCCAGGGCTGTGCTCGATCTCATCGAGGAGCGGCGGCGCCCAGCAGATCGGGACGACCGCAACCGCGGCGAGCACCCAGCGGCGGAGCCCGCGCTGGCGCCGCAGCGGATTGCGCAGCCCGGCGGCGAAGCCGAGCGCGGCGACGAACAGCATGCCGATCGCCGGGAGGATGTAGGTCAGGTGCGTCTGTGTCACGAAGCTCGCGACAAGCGCGGTGGCCGGTAGCAGCCGGTGCTCGCCGCAGGCCACCGACCAGCACAGGAAGATCAACAGCAGGGACGGGAACAGCCCGGCGGCGGGGTTCCAGACGTCGTGGAAGCTCTCCGAGGGAAGCGACTGGCACATCAGCGCGATCGCGATCGCCGCGGCGAACATCAGCACGAGGCCGCCGCGGCGGCGCGCAAGCGCGACCGAGGCGACGATCGCCAGCGTGTTGACGATCCCCATCCAGACGGCGATGCTCGACACGCTTCCGAAGCGCGCGGGAATCGCGAGCAACCAGTAGAGCAGCGGGCCGGGGCTGTGGACGATCTGGCCGGTCACGAAGCCCGACTCGGAGTACTGGCCGACCAGCGGCGAATGCGACGTCAGCACGTCGAAGGCTCGCGTGACGATGATCCCGTCGTCGCCCGCGGGTTGCCAGCCGATCACCGCGGCATGGATGGCCGAGACGAGAACGGGGATCGATGCGGCGAGGCCCGCGGCGATCTCGGGGGCCCGCCTGGATAGCCAGCGAGCGGCCCGACCGAGCCACACGCCGGCGACGAAGATCGCGATCCCCGCCCAGGCGCGCGGTGCGCGATTGCGGCGCCGATCAAGCGCGATGCTCACTGCGCGCCCAGTCTCGCGGATGCGCGAGCGAGGGCGCAAATAGACTCAGTCCGTGTCGAAGTTCTGCCGTCACGGCACCCTCGCCGAGCGCTGTCCGATCTGCCGCGTCGCCGTCGAGGAAGCGGCCCGCGCGCCTTCACCTGCACGGCGCGGGCGTCTCGTCAGCCCGCCGCGCGGCGAGCGAAGTTCGTCACGGGGAATGACCGTGCGCCGTGAGGCGCGCACCACCGATGACGGCTACCGCTCGCAGCTCGCGCCCGGCCTTCGCTCGAGCGAGGACGCCGAGCGGCTGGCGCAGGAGATCGCCTTCGCCGCGACACGCCTTGGTGTGCTCGTAACCGCGCCGCCCGGGCTCTACGCCGAGGTCGCCGGCCTCGAGGACCTCGAACAGGCGACCTGGCTGGCCTTCCTGGTCGCGCTGATCGGACCCCGCGACGACGGCGACCCGTTTGTCGAGATCGAGCGCATTCGCGTCCCCTGGGGTCACCCGATCGACCTCGCCGGCGCACAGGCCGGCCCGCGCGGCTCCCTCGACGGCGCCCGCGTCGGCGAGACGCTCGGCGCCTACGGCCGCTTCGCCGAGCGGTCCGGCGACCAGCGCTCGGCCTTCACCGGCGATCCGAGCTGGAACCCCCAGCAGCGCTTCGAGCGCATCCACGAACGCCTCGCGCTGCCGGGCTTCCACCGCCGCGCCCGCTACGACATGCTCGTCGCGCTCGGGCGCCTCGGCCGCTATGAGCTGAGCGCGCCGTCGCTGCTTCTGACTGAGGACGATGCGGTGATGGCCGCCGCCAAGCGCGTCTTCGGCATCGGCGACCGGATGACGATCGAGCGCCGCTCGCGCGATCTCGCCGGCCAGGCCGGGACGCCGATCGAGGCTCTCGACCTGGCGCTTGAGAACTGGGCCCGCGCCGAGCGCGTCACCCAGGGATTCCCCGACCTTGAGCCAGGCGACGCCGAACTCGCCCAGGCCCAGGCAGCGCTCGGACTCTGACTAGTCGAGGACGGCGCGCTCGCCGAGGTGCGTCCCGACCTTGCGCTTGACGCGCTGCAGCGCGTTGTCGACGGTCTTGGTGTCGCAGTCGAGGCGTCCCGCGATCTCGTCGTAAGAGCGCCCGTCGAGGTAGAGCGCGAGCACGCTGGACTCGAGCTGCGAGAGGCTCGTCGAGAGACAGCCGACGAGCGAGCGGAGCTCCTCGGAGGAGATCGCCTGCTTGGCGGGATCGTTGACCGTCGGGCTCGCGATCAGCTCCTCGAGCGTCGGAGCCTCATCGTCGCCCGCCGCGCCGGCGGGCGACGAGAACGAGACGTACTGGTTCAGGGGGGTGTGCTTGTTGCGCGTTGCCGTCTTAACGGCGGTGATGATCTGGCGGGTGATGCAGAGCTCGGCGAAGTTGCGGAAGCTCGACTCCCGGTCGGTCCGGTAGTCGCGGATCGCCTTGTAGAGCCCGATCATCCCTTCCTGGATCAGGTCCTCGCTGTCGCCGCCGGCGAGGAAGTAGGAATTCGCCTTGAGCCGGACGAAGCCCTTGTAACGGGTCATCAGCCGCTGGTAGGCCGTCGGATCACCCGTCTTCGCGAGAGCGATCAGAAACCCGTCATCAACCTGAGGTTGAGAGTGAGACTGCCTGGAGACTTGTGCCACGAGCCGGTCCTTTTTCGTGCCTGGGTAGGCAGGATTGCTCAGTGGCGCACTCCTCCCCTGGCGCCGACTGCGGATATGCAGCTAAGACCTTAACCTAAGGTTTAGCCTTGATTTCGCGGAAGAGTAACCGCAGTTATGGAGCCCTGTCAAGTGCCTCGCGCCGCTGCAACACCGTGTACAGGATCGCGGCGGCCGCGGCGCTCACGTTGAGCGACTCGATTCGACCGTGCAGCGGCAGCGCAATCAACGCGTCGCAGGTGGCGGCGACCCGGCGGCGAAGCCCTCGCCCTTCGGCGCCGAACACGACGACCACGCCGCCCCGGTAGTCCGGCGAGGCGTAGTCGAGCGCGCTCTCGACCGCCGCTGCCCCGTAGGACCAGCAGCCGACTTCGCGCGCTGAGAGCAGGAACGCCGACAGGTTGGCCACGCGCGCGATCCGCAGATGCTCGACGGCGCCCGCCGAGGCGCGGCAGACGGCCGCCGTCACCTCGCTCGCGCGGCGCTCGCAGATGACGACCCCGCTCGCGCCAGCGCACTCGGCGGTGCGGCAGATCGCGCCGAGATTCTGTGGGTCCTGAACCTCGTCGAGCGCGACGATCAGCGGATCGGCCCCCGCAAGGATCTCGCCCGCCGAGACGTAGGGATAGCCGGCGACCTCGACACACACTCCCTGGTGCTCACTCGAGCCGCAGGCTCGCTCGACCTCCTCGGCGGTTGCCACGCGGACGCTGTGGCCGCCAAGCCACGGCTCGCCCGCGAGCGTTCGCACGGCGAGGATCTCGCCGGCGCTCGTTGACCGGTGCCCACGCAGAGCCTCGCGCACGGCGTTTCGGCCGTAGACGATCACGGCAGCGGCGTCAGCTCGAACCCGTCGGCGGTGTCGCGAACCGACCAGCCGAGCGCCTCGATCCGCCCGCGCAGCTCATCGGCGCGAGCGAAGTCGCGCGCCGCACGGGCCTCCTGGCGGGCGGCGGCGAGGGCGACTACCTCGGCGGGGGCATCGGCCTGCGCGAACAGGTTCTCGAGCGCCAGCACGGCGAGCATCTCCCGCAGGTCGGCGTCGCCGACCTCGTCGTCGTGGCGGTTTGCGGCGCGAATCCATTCCCACATCGCGGCGAGTCCGGCCGGCGTGTTGAAGTCCTCGGCGAGCGCCTCGAAGAAGCGGTCGCGCAGCGGGCGCAGCACCGCAGGCGAGGGGCCGTTCACGCAGCGCCGCGCGACCTCGCGGATCCGCTGGATCCCGGCGACCGCGGCGGCGAGCGGATCCTCGCCGTAGGCGATCGGCTGGCGGTAGTGCGCCGAGGCGAAGTAGAGGATTACGGCGTCTCGGCCGTAACGGTCGAGCACCTCGTGAAGCGGCTCGATGTTGCCGAGCGACTTCGACATCTTCTCGCCGTCGCTGCTGGCGAGCATGCCGTTGTGAAGCCAGAACCGGGCGAGCTCGCGGCCGCGCGCGCTGCGCGTCTGCGCGGCCTCGTTCTCGTGGTGGGGGAAGAGAAGGTCGAGACCGCCGCCGTGGATGTCGAATCCCGCGCCGAGCAGGCCCTCCGACATCGCCGAGCACTCGATGTGCCAGCCCGGGCGGCCACGACCCCAGGGCGCGTCCCAGGTTGTGTCCTCGCTTGACTTGTGGGCCTTCCAGAGGGCGAAATCGAGCGGATCCTCCTTGCGGTCGGCGCCGTCGACGCCCTCCCCCTGGTCCATCTCATCGACGTCGCGGCGCGAGAGCGAGCCGTAGCCCTCGTCGCGACGCACGCGGAAGTAGACGTCGCCGTCGACCGCGTAGGCGTGGTCTGAGTCGATCAGCGTCTGGATCTCGGCGGCGATCGCCTCGATCCAATCGCTCGCGAGCGGCTCATCGTCGGGACGCCCGAGCTCGAGGCGCTCGGTGTCGGCCCGGTAGGCGCCGGTCATCGCCGCGGCGAGCTCCGCGCTCGAGCCGCCTCGCGCCGCGGCGTAGATCTTGTCGTTGACGTCGGTCACGTTGCAGACGTAGTGGACCGCGAAGCCCTCGTGCTCGAGAAAGCGCTTGAGCAGCGCGAAGACCACGAACGGCCGCGCGTTGCCGATGTGGATGCGCGCGTAGACGGTCGGCCCGCAGACATACATCGCCACGCGGCCGGGCTCGCGCGGCTCGAATGCGCGCACCTCGCGCGTGCGCGTGTCGTAGAGGCGCAGCTCAGGCATCGAGGGTCGCGATCGCGAGCGCTGCGGCGCCCTCGCCGCGGCCGACGAAGCCGAGCGCCTCACCGGTGGTCGCCTTCACGTTGACGGCCGAAGGCTCGATGCCGAGCGCCTCGGCGAGGCGCTCGCGCATCTGCTCCCGCGCAGCGCCGAGCTTTGGCGACTCGAGCAGCACCGTCGTGTCGACGTTGATGATCCGCTGACCCGCGCCCCGAACGCGCGCAGCGGCCTCGCGCAGGAGCTCGATCGAGTCCGCGTCGCGGTAGCGCTCATCGCTGTCCGGGAAATGCATGCCGATGTCGCCGAGGCCGGCCGCGCCGAGCAGCGCGTCGATCACGGCGTGGGTCAGCACGTCGGCGTCGGAGTGCCCGTCGAGGCCCACGTCGCTTGCCAGCTCGACGCCGCCGAGCACGAGGCGCCGGCCGCTGGCGAGGCGGTGGACGTCGTAGCCGATCCCGCTTCGCAGCGCCATCACTCGGCCTCGAACCCCGCGCGGAGCGCGATCATCCGATCGGCTCAAGGCGCCGCGCGCGCCGCTCGAAGACGGCGAGTTCCGTGACGCCCACGTCGCTCAGCAGTTCAAGCGCCTGCTTGTAGCCGAAGCCGACCTGTTCGGGGACATGGGCGTCGCTTGAGAGCGCGACCACGGCGCCCGCGTCGAGCGCCTCCTCGAGGAAGGCGCGCGACGGGTAGATCTCGCCGACCGGCTTTCGAAGCCCGGCGGTCGAGACCTCGATCGCTATCCCGCTCTCGGCGATCGCCTCGAGCGCCGGTTCGTAGTAGCGGCGCAGGTCGCCATTCGGCACCGGCCGCGCGCCGCCCCACATCTTGACCAGGTCGGGGTGCGCGAGGATGTCGAAGAGGCCGCTTCGCGCGGCCTCGGCGAGCGTCTCGAAGTAACGGCGCCAGATCTCCTCGGCGCTGTGCCCCTTCTCCCAGATGTCGTAGCGGTCCCAGTCGACGGCGAGACCGCCGAGGAAGTGCACCGAGCCGATCACGTAGTCGAATCCCCCGCGCTCGATGATGTTCTGCGTGCGATCCTCGCGGCCGGGGACGAAGTCCATCTCGATGCCGAGCCGCAGGTCGGTCTCCTCGCGCACGAACGCGCAGTAGTCGTCGATGTCATCGAGCGCGGACTCGCGCCAGAACTCGTGGTCCCAGATGTCGAGCGACTGCTCGAAGCGGTGGATGTGCTCGGAAACCCCGAGCTCTTCGATGCCCGCCTTCTGCGCCGCCTCGCGGTAGACCGCGACGTTGGCGGCCGTGAAGTAATCGGCCGCCCGCGCGGCGACATCGTCGGGGCGCAGGTGGAGGTGGTAGTCGGTCAGCACGCAGCGATTCAATCAACTCGCGCGGCGAGCAAGAGCTCGGCGAGAGCGAGATCGCGGGGCGTGGTGACCTTGATGTTCTCAGCCGGCGCCGCGACGACGCGCACACTCCCGCCGTCCTGCTCGACGAGCCACGCCTCATCGGTCGCGGCCGCGACGAGCTCGTGCGGCAAGGCGAGGGCGCGCTCGAGCGCGCCGCGGCGGAAGACCTGGGGCGTCTGAACCGACCACAGCCGCGAGCGGTCGAGCGTTCCGACCACGGCCCCGTCGGAACCCGCCTCCTTGATCGTGTCGGTCACCGCAGTTGCGGCAACGGCGCAGTCGGATTCACCGAGGCCGTCGAGGACGGCCTCGATCAGCGCCGCGGTCACGAGCGGCCGGGCGCCGTCGTGGACGAGGATCACCTCTGCGTCATCACGGGCGCCTTCGAGCGCCGCCTGCACCGAAGCCGATCGCACGTCGCCGCCGGCGACGCCGACGCACCCCGCCGGCGCGCTCACGCCGTCGGGCAGCGCGACGACGATCTGCTCGATCGCGGCGACCGAGCGCAGCGCTTCGAGGCTCCATTCGAGCATCGGCCGCCCCGCGAGCTCGATCAGCGTCTTGGGTCCCGCGGACCCAAGACGCTCCCCCCGTCCGGCGGCCACGACCAGCGCGACCGCCACGCTTCACAGACCTCCGGCGCTCAGCGCCCGCCGGCGGCCACCGCGTCGCCCACAGGGGCTCGCGAGAGCAGCTCGTCGAGGTACTGCTCGGCCTCTTCCTCGTTCTTGTCGAGCGCGTACATCAGCTCAGACGCGAGGATCTTCTTAGCCCGCGTGTACATCTGCTTCTCGCCACTCGAGAGGCCCTTCTCGTTCTCGCGCAGCGCGAGGTTGCGCACGACCTCGGCGAGCTCATAGATGTCGCCGGTCTTGATCTTGTCGCGGTTGTGCTTGAAGCGGCGGTTCCAGTTCTTCGGCATCTCTGAGACGTCGTCGCGGAGGACGTTGAGGACCTTCACGACCGTCTCCTCGTCGATCACGCGCCGCAGGCCGGCCAGCGCCGCGTTCTCCGTCGGCACCATCACGGTCATGTCGTTGTGAAGGATCTTGATCGTCAGATATTCGCGGCGTTCGCCGAAGATCTCCTTGATCTCCTTCGCCTCGATCTGCCCGGCGCCGTGGTGTGGGTAGACCACGTTGTCGCCAAGCTCGAATTCGATGTACTCCGCCTCGCGCGCGGCCTCGACGTCGTCGTCGTCATCGGCGTCCACATCGAGCTCAGCCTCGGCATGGACGTCGACGTCGTCGTCGACGTCAAGCTCCGTGTCAGGGTCCAGATCGTCGTCCAGCAGTCTTGCTTCGGCAGTTCCGGGAATGGTGTCCTCCTTGGCATGCACGCCCCGGCCGTCGTGGCGGGGCGAGGCGTCGTCACGTTTGCAAGTAGCGGTCCACGAGGTTGATCTCCTGCAACCGCCGAAGGCCCTCGCGGATGTCCTTCGCGCGGATGTCACCGACCCCCTCGACCGATTCAAGCTCGGGGTCACTCGCGGCAAGAAGCTCGTCAAGCCCGCCGAAGGCGCGAACGATGTTCGCGACGATCAGCTTCGGCAGGCGCGGGATGCGCCCGAGGATCCGGTAGCCGCGCGGGGCGACCGGATAGTCGAGCGTGTTCAGTTTGCGGTCGTAGCCCAACAGCTCGGCGAGGCGGCCGAAGTCGAGCAGATCCTGGTGGCCGAGACGGCCGATCGCGTCGAGCACGACGGCGAACTCCTCATCGCTGTCGACGGAGACGTAGTCGCGCACGAGCGCCGCCTTCTCGGCCGCGGTGCCGAGCATCGTCTCCTCGAGGTGCATCTCGATCAGGCGGCCCTCGCTGCCCAGCTCGACGATGTGGCGCTCGATCTCGACGGCCATGCGCGTCACGAGCTCCGCGCGCTGGAGGACGGTCAGCACGTCGTGCAGCGTCCCCCCGCCCTCGAACTCGAGCGCCGTCAGGCGCGTCGAGACCTGGTCGAGGCGGGCGCGGTACTTGTCGAGCGTCAGCAGCGCCTGGTTGGCCTTGGCGAGGACGATCGGGATGTCCTCGAGGATGTACTTCATCCCGTCGACGTAGAGTGAGATCACCTCACGGCGCTGCGAGATCGCGATCACCAGCGCGTCGGTCTGCTTCGCGACGCGCTCGGCGGTGCGGTGACGGGTCCCTGTCTCGACAGACAGGATCGTCGGGTCGGGCATCAGCTGCACGTTGGCCATCGCGATGCGCGTCGCATTGGCGTTGAGAGTGATCGCGCCGTCCATCTTCGCGAGCTGGTAAAGCAGGGCCGGCGTGTAGTCGACGTCGACCTTGATGCCGCCGGAAAAAAGGAACGCCAGATCGTCGGGATCGCCGATCAGGAGCAGCCCGCCGGTGCGCGCGTGGAGGATGTTCTCGATCCCCTCGCGAAGCGCCGTGCCGGGGGCGACCATCTCAAGCGCCCGGACCAGTCTTGGCTCCTGTCGCGACTCGATGTCGTGTACGTCTTCAGATCGAGTCGCTGCCATGCTTAACGCATTCTAGCGCGTGGCCTTGAAAAACGCCGCGTGTTCGGGCATTTTCGCGGAATTCGCAGGCCCGGCGGGCGCCTCGCGGGGACGGCTTTCGCGCTCCAGAGGGGCCGGCGCGGCCCAACGGGAGCGGTCCTCAGGCGGCTACCGCGGCGGCCTGGCGGCGCGTCAGCGAGGCCGCTGACAGCGCCTGGCGAAGCGTCGCAACTTCGTTTGCGCCGCTGCCGCGCGGAGCGAGCACGGTCTCGAGGCCGAATCGCCGCGCCTCGGCGATCCGCCGCTCGGGGTGGGCGACCCAGCGGAGCTCTCCGGTCAGCCCAAGCTCGCCAAAGGCCGCGAGCGAAGGCCCTTCCTCGTCGAGTCCGAGCGTGACGCCGCGCGCCGCGCTCGCGACGGCGAGCGCCACAGCGAGGTCGGCACCGGGCTCCTCGACGCGGACGCCGCCGACGACGTTGACGAACACGTCCGAGGCGCCGAGCGGGACGCCGCCGTGGCGGGTCAGCACGGCCAGCACCAGCGCCAGGCGGTTGCGGTCAAAGCCGTTGCAGACCCGTCGCGGTGGAACGATCTCAGACGCCGTGACGAGCGCCTGGATCTCGACGAGCAGGGGCCGCGTGCCCTCCATCGAGGCGAGCACGACGCTCCCGGGCGCTCGAACCGCGTCCTTGACGAAGCGCGCCGAGGCGTCGAGAACCTCGATCAGGCCGGAGTGGCTCATCTCGAAGACGCCGGCCTCGGCGGTCGAGCCGAAGCGATTCTTGGTCGCCCGCACGGTGCGGTAGCTGCGCTCGCGCTCGCCCTCGAAGGCGAGCACGCAGTCGACGAGGTGCTCGAGCACGCGCGGCCCTGCGAGCGCCCCCTCCTTGGTGACGTGGCCGACCAAAAGGACGGCGATCCGCCGGCGCTTGGCGACCGAGACGATCCGTGCGGCGACCTCTCGGACCTGCCCCACCGAACCGGGGGCGCCCGACAATTCGCGCGCGTCAAGCGTTTGAACGGAGTCGATGACGCAGACGTCGGGCTGCTCTCGCTCGAGCGTCGCGAGAACCGTGTCGAGGTCGGTCTCGGCGATCGCCGGGACCGAAAGCGCCTCGCCCGCGAGCCGCTGGGCGCGCATCGCGATCTGCGCTGTGGACTCCTCGCCGGAGACGTACAACGTCCGCCGGCCAGCGGCCGCGAGGTTGCCGAGGACCATGTTCGTGAGCGTCGACTTGCCGATCCCGGGAGCACCGCCGAGCAGCACCACGGAGCCCGGGACGATTCCCCCGCCGAGGACGCGGTCGAGCTCGCCGATCCCCGTCGCAAGGCGCGGCACCTCGGGTGCGCTGACGTCGCGGAGCGCCACAGGCGCCGCAGCGCGCGAGGTCGTTTCACCAGCCCGTCCGCCCGTGCCGCCGCGCGCCTCCTCGACGAGCGTGTTCCACTCGCCGCAGCCCGGGCAGCGCCCGTGCCAGCGCGGCTCCTCGTGGCCGCACTCCGAGCAGACATGAACGGTCGCTGATCGTGGCATCGCAGCGACTCTACGCAGCGACGGGGACGTTACTCGGCGCTATCGTCGTGGCGTGAGCGATCCGCGCCGGCCCCCGCTGTCCCCAGAGGTGGCCGCGCTGCGCTGCTCGTTCTGCGGCAAGCGCCGTGACCAGGTCAAGGGTTGGGTCGCCGGCGGGGGCGCCGGCAGACCCAGAGTCGGCATCTGCGACGAGTGCGTCGCGCTCTGCACCGAGATCCTCAGTGAAAGCGGCCCGCCGGAAGCGCCCTAGGCGATCTCAGTCGTCGGCGGGCGCTTCGTCGGCGTCGTCGCCGAGGACGTCGTGGACGCCGTCGCCGTCATCGCCGAGGAGATCGTCCTCGTCGATCACGACGGACGAGGCCTCGTTCACGGCGTCGCTCTCGACCTCGCCCTCGGCGCCGCCGGCGCCAACGGCGACCGGCGTCTTGGCCTTCTTGGGCTTGACGATCGTGAGGCGGACCTCGCGATCATCACCCTCGCCGGCCGGGTCGACGACGACCGTCGAGCCTGGCTGCAGCTGGGACTGGAGGACGAAGTCGGCGAGCGGGTCCTCGATGTAGCGCTGGATCGCGCGGCGCAGCGGCCGCGCTCCCATCGCCGGATCCCAGCCCTTCTCGACGAGCAGGTCCTTGGCGTCGTCGGTGAGATCGAGCACCAGTTCGCGCTCGGCCATCGAGTGGCGGATCCGTGTCAGGAGCAGCTCGACGATCTGGCGGATCTCGTCCTTCTGCAGCTTGTGGAAGACGATCACGTCGTCGATGCGGTTGAGGAACTCGGGCCGGAAGACCTTCTTCAGCTCGCCCATGATCCGGTTCTTCATGTCGTCGTAGGTGATCCCCGTCTCGTCGTCTGAGATCGCGAAGCCGAGCGGCGTGTTGCGCGCGATCTCCTGAGCTCCGATGTTGGAGGTCATGATCACGATCGCGTGGCGAAAATCGACAGTCCGCCCCTGCGAGTCGGTCAGGCGCCCGTCCTCGAGGATCTGCAGCAGGATGTTGAACACGTCGGCGTGGGCCTTCTCGATCTCGTCGAGCAGCAGCACGCAGTAGGGCTTGCGCCGCACAGCCTCGGTCAGCTGTCCGCCCTCGTCGTAGCCGATGTAGCCGGGGGGCGAGCCGACGAGGCGCGACACGGCGTGCTTCTCCATGTACTCGGACATGTCGATGCGCACCATCGACTCCTCGTCGCCGAAGAGGAACTCGGCGAGCGTCCGCGCGAGCTCGGTCTTGCCGACGCCCGAGGGCCCGAGGAAGACGAACGAGCCGGTCGGGCGTTTGGGGTCCTTGAGGCCCGCGCGCGAGCGGCGGATCGCCTTGGAGATGACCTCGATCGCCGGATGCTGGCCGATCACGCGCTTGTGGAGTTCGTCCTCCATGCGCATCAGCTTCGCGGTCTCGGCCTCGGTCAGCTTGAAGACGGGGATGCCGGTCCACATCGAGACGATGTCGGCGATCTCCTCCTCGCCGATCGACGGCCGCTCGCCGCCGGTCTCGCCTGCCTCCCACTGCTCCTCGAGCTCGCGCTTCTTCGTCGTCAGCTTGCGCTCCTTGTCGCGTAGGCTGGCGGCGTTCTCGAACTCCTGGGCCTCGATCGCGGCCTCCTTCTCGCGCCGCGTCGTCTCGATCTCGGTCTCGAGCTCGCGATTGGCGGGCGGGGCGGTCATCGACTTGATGCGCATCCGCGAGGCCGCCTCGTCGATCAGGTCGATCGCCTTGTCGGGCAGGAAGCGGTCGGCGATGTAGCGGTCGGCGAGCTCGCCCGCCGCCTTCAGCGCTTCGTCGGTGATCGTCACCTTGTGGTGCTGCTCGTAGCGGTCGCGCAGGCCGCGCAGGATCTCGACGGTCTGCTCGACCGTCGGCTCATCGACGCGGATCTGCTGGAAGCGCCGCTCGAGCGCCGAGTCGCGCTCGAGGTACTTGCGGTACTCGTCGAGCGTCGTCGCTCCGATCGTCTGGAGCTCGCCGCGCGCCAGGGCCGGCTTGAGGATCGACGCCGCGTCGATCGCGCCCTCGGCGGCGCCCGCGCCGACGAGGTTGTGCAGCTCGTCGATGAAAAGGATGATGTCGCCGCGCTGGGTGATCTCCTTCATCACCTTCTTGAGGCGCTCCTCGAACTCGCCGCGGTACTTCGAGCCGGCGACCAGCGCCGCCAGGTCGAGCGTGTAGATCTGCTTGTTCTTGAGCAGCTCGGGAACCTCGGAGTTCGTGATCCGCTGCGCGAGGCCCTCGACGACGGCGGTCTTGCCGACGCCGGGCTCACCGATCAGCACCGGGTTGTTCTTGGTCCGCCGCGAGAGGATCTGCATGATCCGCTCGATCTCGGTCTCGCGTCCCACGCACGGGTCGAGCTTGCCCTCCGAGGCGAGCTTGGTCAGGTTGCGTCCGAACTGGTCGAGCAGCTTCGAGGACTTCT
>DATGHN010000295.1:0-2618 GCA_035308005.1 Solirubrobacteraceae bacterium | reverse complement strand
GTCAGCCGCACCCCCAACCGCGCCGACCTGTTCCTCGATATCCGCGTGCCGCCGACGATGTCGATGAACGAGGCCCGCGCCGAGTTCGCGGCGCTGGTCCGAAGCCTTCGCGAGCGCCACGCCGAGGCGGCGATCGAGTCGGAGGTCTTCGTGACGGCTCCGGGCGCTGAGATCGATGAGGGCCATCCCCTGATCGCAGCGATCGACGGCGGTCACGCGCACGTCTTCGGCGCGCCGCCGCAACGCGACACCGTGCGCTGGTTCTCAGACGCCTCGGCGCTGACGCGCTACGGCATCGAGACGGTCAACTACGGCACCTCGAGCGGGCTCCCCGACCCCGACGGCGAGAACCTCGAGATCGCCGGGCTGCGCGACATCGCGCGCGTCTATGCCCAGGTCGCAACCGAGATGTGTGAGGTCGCGCAGTGAAGCTCGTCACGACCGACAGCCCCGACGGCGTGCGCCGGCCCGGAATCCTCGACGGCGATGCCGTGACGATGCTCGAGGCGCCCGACATGCGCTCGGTCTTCGAGCTCGGTGTCGACGCGGTCGCGCGCGGCGAAACCGTCGCGCTCTCCGACGTAGCGCTGCGCGCGCCGATCGTGCCGAAGAAGTTCTTTCACACCGCCGGCAACTTCCGCGAGCACGAGGAGGAGTCAAAGAACGTCAACTGGACGCACGAGATCGCGCCGTGGATCATGTTCTTCCAGAACGTCGATGCGATCATCGGGCCCGGGGAGCCCGTCGTCTACCCAGAGCATCTGACCGACGAGCTCGACTACGAGCTCGAGCTGGCGGTCGTGATCGGCCGCGCCGGGGCGCACTTCGACGCCGCCGAGGCCGCCTCCTACATCGCCGGCTACACGATCTTCAACGACATCACCGCGCGCGACATCCAGCGCCGCGAGATGCGCTCGGGCGTGTTCTCCTTCTGCAAGGCGATCCAGAGCTTCTGCCCGCTCGGGCCATGCATCGTGACCCCCGACGAGCTCGGCGACCCGCACGATTTGCGGATGGAGCTGCGCGTCAACGGAGAGGCCCGCCAAGTCTCGCACTCGGGAAACATGTCGGTCAGCATCCCCGAGATCATCTCCCACTACTCGGCGCTCGGCTACAGCCCCGGCGACGTCGTCTCGACGGGGACCGTGTCGGGCGTGGCAGGCTTCAGTTCCGACGCAGCGAGCCTCTATCTGCGCCCCGGCGATCAGATGGAGTGCGAGATCGAGCGGATCGGCGTGCTCAGCAATCCGGTCATCTCCTGGCAGGAGGGGCACGGCGTACCGGCCCCGCCGCTCCAGCGCTGGTGAGCACGGTGGCCTGGCCGGCTGACTCCGCGAAGCTCGACCGCGTGCGCGGGCTGATGGAGGAGCAGGGGTTCGACACGCTCGTCGTCCGCTCTCCCGACAACCTCGTCTATCTGACCAACTACTGGCCGATGAAGGGCTACGACGTCGTTGTCTTCCCGCGCGAGGGCGAGCCGACGCTGTTCGTCATGGAGCCCCAGCACGAGGAGGCGCTCGCGACCGCCTGGACAACTGATGTCCGCGCGTTCCCCTTCTATGACCCCGACGACGCGCGTCCGCCCGCCGTCCGCGCGCAGGACCTCTGCGTCGCGCTGCTTCGCGAGCGCGGCGCCGGCCGCGTCGGCCTCGAGCATTCGCAGGGCACGCAGGCCGGTGACCGGATGGTCGCCGAGCCGACGGTCTTCTGGAGCGGCTGGTTCGACGGCTTCTCCGGCGTCGCGAGCGAGGTCGCGGACGCCGCCCCGCTGATCGCCCGCGCGCGGATGATCAAGACCGATCAGGAGATCGAGCGGATGCGACTGGCGAACGAGCTCGCGTCGCTGGCGATGGAGCACGTCCGCGACAACATCCGCCCCGGGATGCGAGAGAGCGAAGTCGGCGCGCTGTATGAGGGGTACGTGCACGCGACCGGCACCGGCTACAAGGGAAAGGTTGCGCTGGCGCGCGCCTTCACGCTGGTCTGGGCGGGGCCGGGGATCCGGACCTTCACGGCAACCGCCAACCGGCCGGTCCTCAAGGATGAGCCGACGCTGCTTGAGATCTGGGTCTGCGCCGACGGCTACTGGTCCGATCTGACCAAGAACGCCTGCCCCGGGACGCTGCGCCGCGAATACGACGAGCTGCTCGACGGACTGCTCAGCGTCTACGACGCCGCCGTCGAGCACATCCGCCCCGGGGCGAGCCTCGCCTCACTCGACGTGCTCGTCCGCGACGGCCTCGCGCAGATCGGCTATCCCGGACAGCCGAGCCATCCGATCTGCCACGGGATCGGTGCTCGTGCGCACGAGCCTCCGTTCGCCCACCGCGCGGTGGCGACGACGATCGAGGAGGGCATGGTGCTGGCGCTCGAGCCGGGCGTCTACTGGCCGCAGGGCGGCGGCCTGCGCGTCGAGGACAACTACCTCGTCACCGCCTCCGGCTCAGAGAAGCTCTCGAGCTACCCCGACGACTTCCGAAGCGCATGATCGAGCGAGTCTGCGTGATCGGCGCGGGAACGATCGGGAGCCTGCTCGCGGCGCACCTCGCGACGGTCTGCGAGGTGAGCGTTCTGACGCGGCGCGAGGAGCATGCGGCGATGCTTCGCGAGCAGGGTCT
>DATGHN010000294.1:0-3842 GCA_035308005.1 Solirubrobacteraceae bacterium | reverse complement strand
GCCGCGGCGACGGCGAGCGCGCCGCCCACAACCTCGCGCGCCTGAGCGCCCACTGGATCGAGGACTCGCCGCCGATCGACGCGCTGACGTTCGCGCAGGCGACGCTTCGCGAGGGTTTCGTCGCGCCCGGCCTGCGCCTCGCCGTCGTCCCGGACCACCTCCTCTTTCACCGCCGGCGCACCCAGACGCGTGCCGCCGCCGGCACGCGTCGCGGCGCGCTTCGCTCCTTCGCCGACCTTCGCCCCGGCGACTACGTCGTCCATGAGGACCACGGCGTCGCGCGCTTCGCGGGCTTTGAGACGCGGACCGTCGCCGGCGTCACCCGCGACTACCTGTACCTGGAGTACCAGGGCGATGACCGCGTCTACGCCCCCACCGACCAGTTCGCGAAGATCTCGCGCTACGTCGGCGCGGGCGGCGCCCAGCCGACGCTGTCGCGCCTCGGCGGCGCGCGCTGGGACACGCTCAAGGCGCGCGCCCGCCACGCCGCGAACGAGCTCGCCGGTGAGCTGCTCTCGCTCTACGTCGAGCGAAAGCGCCGCGAGGGGTACGCGTTCGCTGAGGACGGGGACTGGCAGCGCGAGTTCGAGCAGCGCTTCCCCTACACCGAGACGCCAGACCAGCGCGACGCGATCGAGGCCGTCAAGGCGGACATGGAGGAGGGCCAGCCGATGGACCGCCTGATCTGCGGCGACGTCGGCTACGGCAAGACCGAGGTCGCGCTGCGCGCCGCCTTCAAGGCCGCCGCCGATGGCAAGCAGGTGCTCGTGCTGGCGCCGACGACTATCCTCGCCCAGCAGCATTACGGCACCTTCCACGAGCGCCTCGCCGACTACCCGTTCACGGTCGAGATGGTCTCGCGTTTTCGCAGCGCCGCCGAGCAGCGCGAGTCGCTCGGGCGCTTCCGCGACGGTCGCCTCGACATCCTCGTCGGCACTCATCGCGTGCTTTCCCGCGATGTCCAGGCGAAGGACCTGGGGCTGCTGGTGATCGATGAGGAGCAGCGGTTCGGCGTGAAACAGAAGGAGCGGTTGCGCCAGCTGCGGTTGCGCGTGGATGTGATCGCGATGTCGGCGACGCCGATCCCGCGCACGCTTCAGATGTCGCTCGCCGGGTTGCGCGACATCTCCGTGATCGAGACGGCGCCCGAAGGGCGGCGGCCGGTGCGGACCTACGTCGGCGAATACGACGAGGCGCTCGTTCGCCAGGCACTCGACCGCGAGCGCTCTCGCGAGGGCCAGGCCTTCTATCTGCACAACCGCGTCGAGACGATCGACGAGGTGGCGGTGCGGCTGCGCGGCCTCTGTCCGGGGATGCGCTTCGAGGTCGCGCACGGACAGCTCGATGAGGAGGAGCTCGAGGCGCGGATGATGTCGTTTTTGCGCGGCGATGTCGACGTGCTCGTCTGCACGTCGATCATCGAGTCGGGCATCGACATCCCGGCCGCCAACACGCTGATCGTCGAGCGCGCCGACACCTTCGGCCTCTCGCAGCTCTACCAGATCCGCGGCCGCGTCGGGCGAAGCCGCGAGCGCGCTTACGCCTACCTCCTCTATGACGCCTCGGGCTCACTCAGCGGCGAGGCGGCGCAGCGCCTGGCCGCGCTTTCGGACTTCACCGAGCTCGGCTCGGGCTTTCAGATCGCGATGCGCGATCTCGAGCTGCGCGGCGCGGGGAACCTACTCGGCGATGAGCAGTCGGGACATGTCGCGGCGCTCGGGTTCGAGCTCTACATGCAGATGCTCGATGAGGCTCTCGCGGCAGCCCAGGCCGAAGGCGGGGCCGGGGAGGACTGGGAGCCGGTGCGCCTGGACGTCGACGTGGACGCCTACGTCCCGGCCGAGTACGTCGGCTACGAGCAGGCGAAGATCGAGCTGCATCGCCGCATCGCCGCGGCGCGCGAGGTCGCCGACGTCGAGGTGCTGCGCGAGGAGCTCGCCGATCGCTTCGGCCCGCCACCCGAGCCGGTCGAGAATCTGCTCGCGATCGCGCGGGCGCGGATCCGGCTTGGCGCGGCCGGTGCACGGGCAGTTGGCGTGCGCGGCGGCCGCGTCACGGTGTCGCCGATCGAGCTTGACTCGACCGCCGTTCGCGACCTCCGCGAGCGCCTGCCGGGGGCGGTCTATGAGTCGGGTCGCTCGCAGGTCGTCGTCCGCGTTTCGGCCGACGCGCAGGAGCGTTTCAGCGAGATCCTCGCGGTCGCCGACGCGATCGCCGCGGCCGCCGGAGCACGTGGGTGAGATTTCTACCGCCGGACTCCTCCGGGTGATTCGCTAGCATGACTCGCGTCTTGCCCCAGAAGTTGCGAATCGGCATGGCGTTCTGCGCCGCGATCGCCACCGCCGTTGTCGTCGGCGCGTGCGGTGGGGGGCTACCCGGAAACGACGTTGCGCAGGTCGGCAGCGCGCCGGTGACGATGGCCGCGTTCAACCACTGGCTCGTCGTCGCCAACGACTCAAACCAGGCCTCGGCCGGCACGGTTGCGCCGGCCCTGCCAGTTCCGCCCGACTACACCGCCTGCATCAAGGCGACCAAGGCGACGCCCGGCTCCTCGAGCGAGACGACGTCGCAGATCAAGGCGATCTGCGAAAGCCGTTACAAGGCGCTCGCGACCGACGTGATGAACTACCTGATCCAGGCTCTCTGGGTTGAGGCCGAGGGCAAGTCGAGGGGCATAAAGGTGACCGCCGCGCAGGTCGACAAGTCCTTCCAGGAGCAGCGCAAGACGTCAACGCCGTCGCTTGCCACAGACACGCAGCTCAACCGCTTCCTCGCGGCGTCCGGCCAGACGATCGCCGATCTGAAGTGGCGCACCTACCTGAACCTGGTCGCCGTCGCGATCCAGACCAAGGTCGAGAAGGCCGCCGCGGTCGTCAGCAACTCAGCGATCACGGCCTACTACAACAAGCATCACTCTCAATTCGTGACGCCTGAGACGCTCGGCATGCACCTGATCGAGACGACCACGCTCGCCCAGGCAAACGCCGTCAAGAGCCAGCTCGCGGGCGGCGCGACGTACGCGACGCTCGCCCCGAAGGACTCGATCGACCCGACGACCAAGGGCGTTGGCGGGAAGCTGACGGTCGCCGGCGCCGCTGGCAGCCAGCTGCCGGCGCAGGTCAGCGCGGCGGCGTTCAAGGCCAAGGCCGGCGTCCTCAGCGGACCGATCAAGTCGCCGTTCGGCTACTACGTCTTCACGGTCGACACGATCACGCCGCAGGTCACACAGACCCTCGCCCAGGCCCGCAAGACCGTCAAGGCGACGATCGCCGCCACGCAGGAGACCGCGGCGAGCGCGAAGCTCAACAACATCTTCAACGTGTTCTGGAAGAAGCAGACCACGTGCCGCTCCGGCGTATACGCGGTTTCGCCTTCGTGCCCGAACGCACCGAAGACGACGACCACGCCCACCGCGCCGACCGGCTCCACCGTCGTCGGCAGCGGCTAGCACCGCAGTGAGCGCCGCGGACGGCTCGCGCGCGATCGAGCGGCTTGATGAGCTGACGCGGCGCCTGCGCCGCGAGTGCCCGTGGGATCGCGAGCAGGACGAGCGCTCGATCGTCCCGCACACAGTCTCTGAGGCCTACGAGCTCGCTGACGCCGCCCACGCGGGCGATGACGCAAAGCTGCTGGACGAGCTCGGCGACGTCCTCTTCCAGGTCCATTTCCTGGCGCTGCTCCTCGAGGAGCGGGGAGCCGGCGACCTCGCGGCGGTCGCCGACCACTGCGCCGAGAAGCTGATCCGCCGCCACCCGCACGTCTTCGCCGACGTCGACGTCGAGGGGTCCGCCGACGTCGTGCGCAACTGGGACGAGATCAAGCGCGTGCGCGAGGGCCGTGGG
>DATGHN010000293.1:0-2076 GCA_035308005.1 Solirubrobacteraceae bacterium | reverse complement strand
CTCGAGCAGCTTGTGGGCGTTGCGCGTCGCGAGGATCATGGCTGGGAGGCCACGCGCGCCTCTAGCCCGCGATCGCGGCCTCTTGCAGCTGGCGCAACCGCTCGATCCCGTCCGCGGCCAGCGCGAGCAGCTCGTCGAGGTGGGCGCGAGAGAGCGGCGTGCGCTCGGCCGTCGCCTGCACCTCGACCAGGCCCCCGTCGCCCGTCATCACGACATTCGCGTCGACCTCGGCGGTCGAGTCCTCGGAATAGTCGAGGTCGAGGAGCGGGACGCCGCCGACGATCCCGGCGGAGATCGCGGCGACCGCTCCGGCGACCGGCGAGGCGTCGATCACGCCGTCGGCCTGGAGCTTCGCCATCGCGCGCGCGAACGCGACGTGCGCGCCGGTGATCGCGGCGCAGCGGGTGCCGCCGTCGGCGACCAGCACGTCGCAGTCCAGATACACGGTGCGCTCGCCGAGCGCCTCGAAATTGACGATGCCGCGCAGCGCGCGGCCGATCAGCCGCTGGATCTCGATCGTGCGCCCATCAGGGCGCCCCCGCGTGCTGTCCCGCGGCTTGCGGCGGCCCGTCGAGGCGGGGAGCATTCCGTACTCGGCCGTGACCCAGCCTCGCCCCGAGCCCGACATCCAGCGCGGCACGCCCGGCTCGACGCTCGCGGTACAGATCACCTGGGTGCGCCCGACCGAGATCAGCGCGGAGCCGCTCGCCGGCGGCACGAAGTCGGGCACGATCGTGACGGGCCGCGGCTCGTCGGGCGAGCGACCGTCGGCGCGGGTCACGCGGCCTCCGCCAGCGGCAGCCCGATCTCCTCGATCTCCTCGATCGGCATCTGCAGGAAGCGCGAGCCGACCTCGCGGAAGGCGGCGAGATCGCCGGTGCACAGGAAGCGGTAGTCGCCCTCGCCGGTGCGCGTCGCCCCGAGCTGGGCATGCTCGAGCGACGCCGCCACGGTCCGCGCGAGCGAGCGCCCCGAGGTGACCAGCGCCACCTCGGGCCCGAGCATGCGCTGGAGCATCGGCGCGATCAGCGGATAGTGAGTGCAGCCGAGGATCACCGTGTCGACGCCGGCCTCGCGCAGCGGCGCGCAGTAGGCGCGCACCGTGTCGACGACGCGCCGGTCGAAGGGGAAGCCCTGCTGGATGATCGGCGCGAGATCCGGGCACGCGACGCTCGTGAGGAGCGCGTCGGGGGCATGCGCCGCCAGCGCGCGGGCGTAGGCCCCGCTGCGCACCGTCGCGGTCGTCGCGAGCAGGCCGACGCGGCCGTTGCGCGTCGTGCTCGCGGCGACGCGCGACTCCGGCTCGATCACCCCGACGACCTCGACGCCGAGCGTCGTCGAGAGCATTCGCTCGCGCAGCGCCGGCAGCGCCGCGGCGCTCGCGGCGTTGCACGCGACGACGAGGAGCTTCGCGCGGCGGGAGAGCAGCAGCTCGCCGATCTGCAGCGCGAACTGCTCGAGCTCGGCGGCGCTGCGCTCGCCGTAGGGAAAGCGGGCGGTGTCGCCGAGGTAGAGGAAGTCCTCGTGGGGCAGCTCGACGAGCAGGTCCTGCAGGACGGTGAGCCCGCCGACGCCCGAGTCGAACACGGCGATCGGGCGCTCGCGAGGCTCCGGAGAGCGGGCGGACATCGTGGCCATGATTCCAGATGAACCCCCCGCTATCGTGCGTGCGTGCGAGCGCTGGTCGTTTCGAACATGGCAGCCTCGCGCGAGCGGCCCGGTCGAGGCGTCTTCGTGCGCGACCAGGTCGCGGCGCTGCGCCGCCGCAGCGACGTCGAGGTGGAGCTCTTCGAATTCCTCCCGGGCGCGCTCTCCTATCCGCTCGCCGCGCGCACGCTGCGGCGGCGCTTCGGCACGGCACGTCTGGACATCGTGCACGCCCACTTCGGCCTGACGGCCTGGCCCTCGCTCGCGCTGCGCGGGCCCAAGCACGCCGTGACGCTCCACGGGACCGACGTCCGCCATCCCCGCTCGCGTCGACTGACGCTCGCCGCGCTCGGCCGGATGGATCTGGTCGCGGTCGTCTCGGAAGCGCTCGCGCTCGAACTCGGCGAGCGCACGCCCCCGCCGGCGGTG
>DATGHN010000292.1:0-27685 GCA_035308005.1 Solirubrobacteraceae bacterium | reverse complement strand
ATATACGTGCGCTCGCTCGACGTCGATCCGGAGCGGCTCAAGACGATGCTCACGCGCCGTCGGCGCCTGCCGGACGTCCTCGAGGCGCGCGAGGCCATCGAGTGCATGCTCGCCCGCCTGGCGGCGCAGCGGCGGGAGGAGGTGGACCTCGCCGCGATCGACGAGGCACTGCGCGCCATGGTCGCCGACATCGATCAGGGAGGGATCGGCGACGCAGCCGACCGGGCGTTCCACACTGCGATCGCGCGCGCGTCCAAGAACAGGCTGCTCAGCGATGTAATGACGGCGCTCTCGGACCCGATCCAGGAAACGCGCCTCGAGTCGCTCGGCGAGCCGGGCCGGCCTCTTCGCTCGCTCGGAGACCATCGCCGCATTGCCGAGGCAATCCGCCGACAGGACCCTCGCGCGGCGGAGGTCGCCATGCGGCGGCACCTCAAGATCGTCGCCGACAGTCGTTTGATGCGATGGACCCCTGGCGAGCTCGACGGCTCCGACGGTCACTCCGCCAACAGCGAGTCACACCGCCGGCGGCATGTCTAGGCGGCGCAGGCCCGACAGGCGCCGCGCTGCCTGTGTCGCGCGGTCGCAACCGCCGGCGAGGCCGTGGGGGAGGAGCTGGTAGGACCGTGGCGGCACGCAACTGGTTGGGGCAGTTCACTTCGATTGCCCAGCGGGGTCGGCAGTTCCTCGAGGCAACGTCGCCTGTCCGCAGACGCGACGACGTGGCAGCGTCCTGCCGCAGCCTGCTGAGCGAACGGGGCGAGGCGTCGAGCCTCGTGGTGGCCGCTGACATCCTGGCCTACATGGCCGGGGCCTCTGACGTCCAGACCGAGGCCTTTCTGACCACGCTTGCCCAGGACTTCGGCCCTGACCATGACGCCGTCGCGGCCGCCGCACGGGCGTGGCTCGAGACGCCGACCACCGCGGCTCTCGCCGCGCTGTCGAAGGCCGTCGAACCGCCCCGTCAGGAACTGTTCCGCCGCCTCAACATGGTTCCTGGAGGCACGAGCGCGCTCGTCGAGTTCCGCGCCGACCTCCTGCGTCTTTTGTCGAGCCGGCCCGACCTCGCGCCCGTCAACGCCGATCTGCAGCATCTGTTCTCCTCGTGGTTCAACCGCGGCTTTCTGAGCCTCGAGGAGATCACCTGGCGCACCTCAGCCGACATCCTCGAACGCCTCACCGGCTACGAGGCGGTTCACGAGATGCGCGGCTGGAAGGACCTGCGCGGACGACTCGCTGTCGATCGCCGCTGCTATGCGTTCTTTCACCCTGCGCTTCCGCGCGAGCCGCTGATCTTCGTCGAGGTCGCGCTCACGGATGGCCTGCGTGCCTCGGTCGAACCCCTGATCAGGGTCGACCGGGCCGTACTCGATCCGGGCGACGCCGACGCGGCGATCTTCTATTCGATCAGCAACGCCCAGGCCGGGCTACGCGGCGTCTCGTTCGGGAGTTTTTTGATCAAGCAGGTCATGGGCCAGTTGACGCGCGACTTCCCGCAGATCAAGACCTACGCGACGATCTCGCCGATGCGAAACTTCGCTGCCGCGCTGCACGCCGACGACAGCCCCGACGGCTTTGCGCCGGAGCGAGTGCGGCGACTCGTTGGGGATGCCGCGGAGCCGCTGCAGCGCTGGATGCAGAGCGATGAGGGCCCCCCCGAATCCCTTGACGCCGCGCTGAGCATCCTTGGGCTGGCCTATCTCGCGAAGATCAAGTCGGGAACCCGGGCGGCCGACCCCGTCGCCCACTTCCACCTCTCCAACGGCGCGAGAATCGAACGCGTCAACCCGCGCGCCGATGTCGGCGAGCACGCGACGGCATCGTGCGGCCTGATGGTGAACTACGTGTACGACGCCGCGAAGCTCGAGGTCCATCACCAGCGCTACGTCGAGCGCGGAGAGATCGCGGTGGCCCCGGCCCTCAACGCGACGCTCGCGAAGATCAACGCGGCTTGGTGACGTTTCGAAGTACGGGGCGACCTGGGCGGGGACGGCGAACATCGCGTGCGCCCGAGCCCGCTCGCCGCGCGGAGCCGCTCGGCCACGCTCTCAGACTTTGATCACTCGAAGGGAGGTGTGGGCCGCCGCGATTCGGTCGTAATCGTCGTCCTGTGTCACGACGGCGAGGCCGTGCTCGACCGCGGTAGCGGCGATCAGCGCATCGGTGAGCTTGACCATACGGTGGATCCCGGCGGCTCGGCAGTCCGCGACGAGTCGCGCCCAGCTAACCATGATCGCTTCGCTGACGGGAATCGGGTCCGCCGTGCGCGCCAACGCGAGCGTGTCGGCGCGGCGGGCGCGAGCCGTCGCGTCCGCGGCGTTGAGGACGCCGAGCTGGAGCTCGCCAATCGTGACGACTGAGACCGCGAGGTGGTCGGGCATCTCGCCGAGTGGGCGCTCGGTCTCGCGCGCGATGAAGACCGAGGTGTCAAGCAGCCCGGCGGTGCGTTCCGTCACGGATTGTCGAGGGTCTGACCGGCGAGCTCGTCGAGTTCCTCAGTGAGCGCTGGGTCGGCAGCACGGGCGCGCAGCTGCTCGCGCAGTTGTGCGCCGGAGAGCCACCGGACGCGCTGCCCGTGAGGGACGATGTCGGCCACCGCTTCGCCGTGCACAGTCAGCGTCACTCGCTCGCCGGCCCGGACCGCGTCGATCACCTGGCTGGTCCGGTTCCTCAGGTCACGAACCCCGATCTCCATGTGCGACAGCGTAGCACTTCCGTCCCTGACGGCTCTATCGCCGACTCGCGGCGCCGTTGCCGTAGTGGGTCAAGTTAGCCCCTTCTCAGCGATTTCTCAGCCACGCGCGCCAGAATGGCTTAGCTCCGCGTGGCGCCGGAGCCAGGTTCATGGCGATCCGAGACAGACACGGGACGGCGGGCAGCCCAACGCGGGACCACGAGCCATCCACGCGACGCGATGCTCGGCCGTCGTAAACGCAGCGCGCGGAGTGCTGATCCGCGCCGGCGGCGCAGGCGACGGCGGATCCTGTTCGGGACGCTGGCCGCGTTGGCGCTGGTGATCCTCTACTTCGGGATCTCCTACGCGAACTACATGCTCAAGCCAACAAGCGAGACTTTCACCGAGCGCTCAGCGGAGTGGGTGCGCAACGACGTGCCCTTCGGCAACTGGATCATCGACACGGCCGAGCGCTACACCGCGAGCACGCCTCGCAAGGGCGGCCCTGGGCTCAAGCGCCTGCCCAGCGTCGGAATCAGCCCGGCAACCCCGCCGGTCAAGCGCACCAGGCGCGCAAGGCACGTCACCTACACGCCGCCGCCGATCAAACTGGTGTTCGCCAAGCCGCTACCCGGCGAGGGCGTCTGGCACCGTGCGGGGCCGCTCGTTGACGGGCGGCCGCCGGTGCTCGTGACGAGCTACCGGCCCAGCACCGAGTACCCCTCGATCGTCGCCTACGTCATGTGGATCGACCACAGTCGCACCGACCTCGCCTACTACCCCGGACGCTATGAGCCGCCGAACGCTGTCGAGCGTGGGCCGATGATGGTTCCCGCCGACCAGCGCCACCGGCTGCTCGCAACCTTCAACGGCGCCTTCACGCACGTCGACACCAACAACGGTTCGGCGGTCAACGGCCACACAAACGAGCCGCTGATTGACGGCAACGCGACGCTCGTCGGCTACCGCGACGGCGCGGTGAACGTCGTCAAGTGGAGCGGCGGGCCGGACGCTCCGGCGAATGTCGCCTGGGCGCGCCAAAGCCTCACCCCGATCCTCTGGGACCGCAAGCCCAACCCCGAGCTGAACACCGATCCGAACAGCATCCAGTGGGGCTACACGCTGGGCGGCGTTGTTTTCACCCCGCGCACCGCCGTCGGCATCGACGCCCACGGCAACGCGATGTTCGTGGTCGCATCAGAGGCCACCGTGATCTCGCTCGCCCAGATCCTTCAGCAGATTGGGGCGGTTCGCGGGATGGAGTTCGACATCAATCCGGAGTGGCACACGATGATCGCCTACTCCCACAAGAACGGTCTCGGCCCGACGATGGTCGAGCCCCAACCCCAGCAGTCCCCCGACCGCTATCTGACGCCCGACGACCGCGACTTCATGGCGGTGTTCTCCAAGGTGCCCGGGCCGGTCACCGTGCCCTTCACGTAGCCGACCGGGCCAGCTCCGTGACGGTGAGCGACAGTTCCTCGCCGTTAGCCAGCTTGGGTCCGCCGCGTCCAAATACGTCCGTGGTAGCGTGCCGGACAGTCGGGCGCTCGGCGCATTGCCAAACCGAATGCGCTACCGCCGTACCGACGATTTCGCCGTGGTGATAGACGGCAGCGCAAGACTCGATGAGCACGCTCAGACAACGGGTTGCCGCAACCGTAAACCGCGGTCTCGCTCTCGCGGACCTTCAGCTCGTCCGGCGGCATCGCTTCCAGGACGCGCTCGCTCGCATCCGCGAGCTGCCGACTCCGGCTGAGGATCCCGGTGCGGTCGAGGCCGTCGGCGAGCCGCGCGACGCCGGTTTGCCGAGCGGCGATGCCTTAGCCCGTGCGCCTGACCAACAACCTTCGCCCGAGGTTCGCGAGGCGCTGCGTTCAGACCACCCGCGGCTGGGCGAGCTCAGGCGTCGCTACGCCCGTCATCCTGCCGCTGCTCGCTCGGTCTGGAGCGACGAAACCCTCGCCCGCGAGCTGGCGTTGCCGTGGTTTCGCCGTGACAACCCGTTCATGTGGCAGTCCCGCGATTACGGCTACTGGGACGATGCCGGCGTCTGGGTGCCCGCGGCCACGCGCGAGGTGAATTACGTTCTAAGTGCCTATTACGTCCGGTCCGTCGACCGGCTCGGGCTACTGGATCGGCTCAGCGACGACGCCGACTTCGGCGCCGTCAGCGTTCCGATCGCCGATGGCTGGAGCGTGACGCGCGATCTCCTCGACTCCGTTCTCGAGATCAACTTCCTCGATCGTCACCTCAATCTCGGGTCGCGTGACGGGTTGGAGATGCTCGACATCGGCGCGGGTTACGGTCGGCTTGCCTATCGCTTGACGGAAGCCTTCTCAAACATCTCGCGGATCCTCTGCACCGACGCTGTTCCAGAGTCGACGTTCCTCTCGGAGTTCTACCTCGCTGCTCGTGGCACCGGTCAACGCACGGAGGTCGTCGCGCTCGACGAGGTCGCCGGACGATTGCAGAACGCCTCGGTGACCGTGGCCATCAACGTGCACAGCTTTCCGGAGTGCCCGCTCGAGACGATCGCCTGGTGGCTTGAGCTGGTCGTTGCCAACTCGATTCCGTACCTCTTCATCGCGTGTAACACGACACGCTTGCACAGCACGGAACCTGACGGCAGCATGCTCGACTTCGAGCCGCTGCTTCGATCGCACGGCTACGAGCTGCTCGCGCTCGAGCCGAAATACCGACTCTCCCCGCGGGTACAGCAGCACGGGATCTTCCCGGCCCAATACCATCTATACAGGCGCCGGACGTAGTCCGGCAGCTGCACGCAACAGGAGCGATGAGCCGCGTCCGCCGACGTCGTCGGCGAGTTACTCGCTAGACGATCGCGTGTTCCATCGCCCACAGCGCCGCCGCGGCGCGCGTGGACACCCCGATCTTCCCGTAGATGTGCTGGATGTGGTGGTCGGCGGTCTTAGGGGAGATCACGAGGCGGTCTGCGATGTCTTTCGTCGTCAGCCCGCGCGCTGCCAACCGAAGCACATCGACCTCGCGCCCGGTGAGCCCGCCTGGGCCAGTCCGCCGCTTAGTCGGGGGCGCGTGCGGCTCGCCGTGACCTGCTGCCACGAGGACCCCGCGACTAGCGCGCGGCTCGAGCACCCCGTCGGACGCGAGACGGCGGAGCTCGGCGGCGGCGTCATCGGCCGAGAACGCCGGGCGGTCCGCTCGCTCCGTAGTCAGCCCGACGTAGATCTCGGCCGCGGCCAGCACGCGCGGGGCGGCGTCGTCGATGTCGGCGCGCACACGCCGGTGATAGCCGGAGCCGTCGCACTTCTCATGGTGGGCCGAGGCAGTCGGGTTGAGAGCGGCGAGAGCAGGGGCGCGGCGCAGCATCTGCTCGGTCAGCAACGGGTGCAGCTCGACGCGGTCGAACTCCGATCGCGTGAGCTGCGTCGGCTTGTCCCAGATCGAGTTGGGCACGCCGGTCGTGCCGAAGTCGTGAACGAGTGCCGCGCGGCGGAGTGTGGTGACGCTCTCCTCTGCGAGGCCCAGAACGTGCGCCGCGTCGGCTGCCAGCTCGGCGCAGCGCCGGCTGTGCCCGCCCATGAATGGTGATTTCAAATCGATGAAGTCGGCCACGACGGTCAGTGCGTCGTCGAGGCTGTCGCCGTCCAGCAGCCGGTGCGGCTCGGGCTCCAAGGCGAGCACCGCGTCCCATGGCTCGATCTCGCGGAGGCGATCGAACCAGTCGCTGCCGTGTTCGACGAACATATCGGCGAGCGCCGGGTCGTAGGTGCGGTCGCGGCGCTCGCGCGCGGCGTCGATCGCATGGTCGGTCGAGAACAGTCGCTCGATCGCTTCCATGTCGTGACTGAGATGTACGACGCGCATCGCGATCGGGATCGCCTCCCCCTGCGCGTGGGCCGGATAGCCGTTCCCGTTCCAACGCTCGAACGTGAAGGCGAGGGCTTCGCGAACGCCGGGATGCAGGTCGAGCCGCTCCACGAGCATGTCGGCCACCTCACACCCGGAGGAGAAGTTGTAGACCGCCCACTCACGCGCGGTCTCCTGGATCATCTTGACGATCGCGTCGCGTTCCTCCGGTTCACGTCCGGCGGTCGCGAACTCGATCACGTCATGCATGACCTCCGTCGGATTGGCGGCGTCGTGGACGAGGGTCTGGGCTCGGATCGCGATCTCGTCGCCGAACACCGTGGCGACCTCGTGAGCGTGCCCGGTACAGCCGACGTAGCGGAGCAACGCGACCCAGTAGGCCGTCTCGCGCACCTCCTCCGACAGGCCTGCCGCTTCGCAGATCCAGGTTGCGAGCAGGCACGAGCGCAGCTGTGACTCGAGCGGCTGCCCGAACGCGTTGTCCTGCGCGAGTGACAGCGCGGCAATGAGCTCTCCCAGGCGGAGGGGCGGGGCAAAGATCGGGCGATCTCCCGATGTAACAGCCGCCATGGAGCCGCAGAATGGCACACGACGCGTCGTTGTGTTTTCCCGGGGTCGAGATCACAGATCACATCAAAGGAGGAAGCATGGCGGCATCAGTAACCATCAAGGTTGGCGTCATCGCCGACCAAACAGGACCGCTGTCGGTCGTCGGACAGGCGAACGCCAACGTGGCCAGGATGGTCGTCGGCGACATCAACGCCAAGGGTGGGCTACTCGGGCAACCGCTGGAGCTCATCATCGAGGACGGAGCGACCGACGACGCCGTCGCGACCGCGGTCGCCCGCAAGCTGGTCGAGCGCGATCAGGTCGACGTAGTCGTCGGCGGCATCTTCAGCTCCACCAGGCAGGCCATCAAGGAAGCGGCCGTCGTCGAGGGCCGGACGCTCTACATCTATCCCGAGCAGTACGAAGGCGGTGAGTCCGATCCGCTGATCTTCTGCACGGGCCCAGGGCCCGCACAGCAGGTCGACCCCTTCATTCCATGGCTGATGCGGGAGACCGGGGCGAAGCGGTTCTACCTTCCCTCGGCGGACTACATCTGGCCGCATGTGATGAACGCGCGCGTCCGCGATGTCGTGACAGCCAACGGCGGGACGATTGTGGGTGAGGAGTACTTCCCGCTAGACCACGGCGATTGGCGGGCGACCGTCGAGCACATCAACGCGACAGACACCGACGTGGTGTTCAACACGACGGTGCCTCCCGGAGTTACGCCGTTCTTCGAGGAGCTCTTCGGCTCCGGCTACATGGCTCGCGGCGGAAAGGTGGCGTGCACCTACTTCGACGAGAACCTGATGCACGTCGTGCCACCCGAGCACTCAGACGGCCTCTACGGCTGTCTCGACTACTACCAAACGATCAGCGACGCGTTCAGCCGCAGGCTCCTCGAGCAGTACAACGAGCTCTACCCCGGCATCGCGGGGTTCGGAGCAGGCAGCGCGTGCTCGGGCATCTACCGGGGGCTGCGGCTGTGGGCCGCCGCCGTTACGGAGGCTGGGTCAGTCGACCAGGCTGAGGTGATCGCGGCGCTCGATCACGCGCAGATCGCCGAGGGTCCTGGCGGACCCGCCGCGATGGCGCCCGGGCAGCACCACGCGCGAATGAACATGTACATCGCCCAGATCCAGAGCGGGCGCCTCGAGATCGTCGAGAGCCTCGGGGCGATCGATCCGCAGGAGCGCCCCGTCGCGCTCCCCGTCTGACCCAAACGACAAAAGGAGAAAACGATGCTACTTGCCACGACGCAGGTGGAGGACTTCGACCGCTTCCTTGAGGTCTTCTCGGCCGCAGGTGCGGAGAAGCGCAGGGAACACGGATCGAAAGGCGCGCTGGTCTTCCGCGACCCCTCCGAGGACGACCGCGTGTGGGTCGTGTTCGACTGGGACGAGGAGGGTTGGCAGAGCTTCGTAAGCGACCCCGAGGTTCCGCCGATCATCCAGGCGGCCGGGCACCGGGGGAAGCCGCTCGCGGCACAGTTCGCCGGCCGCTGTCCCGCGTAACACGCCCGCGACAGGCGACACCAGCCTTTTCGGCTGGTGTCGCCCGGGCGGCGGCGACTCGCCTCCGCTCTCGCGTGAGCCCATCTGAGCTCACCTCACACCGCTGTGCACACCGGCCGGGACGGTGATGTCACGGTCACGCTTGACAGCGCCATCGCTAGTCATCTAAAGTACTATGATCCTAGTGATTTGGAGGCTTCGTGATCGAGTTTCACCTCGACTCGCGCTCAGGCGTTTCGCCGTACATGCAGGTCGTCCAGCAGGTGCGTCACGCGCTTCGCCTTGGCCTGTTGCGCGAAGGCGACCAGCTACCGACCGTCAAGGACGTCGTCGCTCGGCTCGCGATCAACCCCAACACGGTGCTCAAGGCCTACCGTGAGCTCGAGCACGCCGGGCTTGTCGCCGCGCGGCCCGGCGTCGGCACGTTCGTCACGGGCTCCTCGCTCGCCGACCCGGCGATCTCCGCCCACGGGCCGCTACGCCGCGAGCTCCGCGGCTGGATCGTCAAGGCGCGCCACGCGGGCCTCGACGAGGAGTCGATCGAGGCCCTGTTTCGCGACGCTGTCCGCTCCGCCCGAATCGAGGGGGTAGCGTGAGCGCTGCGCTGGCGACGAGCGAGTTGGGCAAGCGCTACAGGCGCAAGTGGGCGCTGTCGGGCTGCACGCTCGAGATCCCGGCCGGCCGCGTCGCTGGCCTTGTCGGGCCCAACGGCGCCGGCAAGACGACGTTGCTCCATCTCGCGGTGGGACTGATCGAGCCGAGCGCGGGATCAATCGCCGTCCTCGGCGAAGAGGTCGCCGGGACACCCGCGCAGCTCGCCCGCGTCGGCTTCGTCGCACAGGAGACGACGCTATATGCCTCGCTCTCGGTCGCGGACCACCTGCGGCTGGGTGCCGCCCTCAACCCGCGCTGGGACACCGATCTGGCGAACGTGCGCGTTGCGCGGCTCGGCCTCGACCGCGCGCAGCGCGCCGGCACCCTCTCGGGCGGCCAGCGCGCGCAGCTCGCCCTGACGCTCGCGATCGCGAAACGCCCCGACGTTTTGGTGCTCGATGAGCCCGTCGCGAGCCTGGACCCGCTCGCGCGGCGAGAGTTCCTTCAGGGCCTGATGGAGTTCACCGCGGAGCACACGGTCACCGTCGTGCTCTCATCGCACGTCGTCGCGGATCTCGAGCGCGTCTGCGACTACGTGATCCTCCTCGCCCAGGGTCGCGTCCAGCTCCGTGGTGACGTTGACGAGTTGCTTTCCACTCATCGTCGCCTGAGCGGGCCGCGCCGTGACGCCGCCCGGTTGCCGGCGAGCCAAGAGGTGATCGAGGAGTCCCACACCGACCGCCAGAGCACGCTGCTCGTGCGCACCGAAGAACCGGTCATCGACCCCTCCTGGAGCGTCGAAGAGGTCAGTCTCGAGGACGTCGTCCTGGCCTACATGGGCCGGCCCGAAGTCGAAGAAGGGCTGGCAGGGATCAATCGATGATCTGGGTCGCCTGGCGCCAGTTCCGCACGCAGGCGCTCGTCACTCTCGGTCTCCTGGTTGCGTTCGCCGTGCTCGTCCTGGTTACGGGCCTGCACCTGCGCGACGCGTGCCCGCCGATCACCGACTGCTCATCGACGAACGTCGGCTACCAGCCGCTCCGCGAGCTGCTCGGGCCGGCGCTGCTCGCGATCCCCGCACTGCTCGGGATGTTCTGGGGGGCGCCGCTGCTCGCGCGCGAGCTCGAGAGCGGCACCTATCGGCTGGCGTGGACGCAGAGCGTCACGCGTCGACGCTGGCTGTCGGTGCGGGTCGCGCTCGTCGGTCTCACCGCGCTCGCCGTCGCCGGGCTCGCGAGCTGGCTCGTCAGCTGGTGGTTCGCGCCGATCGGCACCGCCGACCGCTTCGCCTCAGGAGCATTCGACGAGCGCGGGATCGTCGCACTCGGCTACGCCGGCTTCGCATTCGCGCTGGGCATCGCCGCCGGCGCGCTGACTCGCCGCACGCTGCCCGCGGTGGCCGCGACGCTGCTCGCCTTCGTCGCCACGCGGGTCGCGTTCACGTTCTGGGTCCGCCCGCACATCCTCGCGCCACGGCACGCGCTCTTCGCGTTGACCGACGGGAAGATCCTCGGCATCAGCGGAGGCCCTTTCGGTCTCACGCCGATAGCGGGGGTCCCGGCGATCAAGAACGCCGGCGCGATCGCGGCAACACTCGTCGACCGCATCGGCCACGCACCCGGTGGCGGCCGGCTTCACGGCCTGCTGGTCCGCTATTGCCCGACGATCGCTTCGGGCGCGCCGCAGAAGCCCGGGGCCGGCGCCGCGAAGGGGCTAGTAGGCCCGCCCGAGACCTCACTCCTGTCGTGCGGGCGCGCGCTGTCGCCTCACCTGCAGGCGCTCGTCACGTTCCAGCCCGCAAGCCACTACTGGCCGCTCCAAGCACTCGAGACCGCGATCTTCCTCGCCGTCGCACTCGCGCTGATCGGCGCCACCATCTGGCGCCTCGGACGGCGCACGCCCCGCAGGCCCGCCGCGGGCGCACCGGGAGCGCGGATCGCGGACCCCAGCGTCCTCGACCCCGCCTCCCAGGTCCGCCCGATGCCCACCGGCGCCCCGAAAGGCGACGAGCGCAGTGACTGGTCTTTGCCGCGCTCTACTGAAAGGAATTGATCATCATGCGCCGCCGTCGTCCACAGATCCTGGCCTCCGCGCTCGCCGCAGGCGCGCTCCTCGTCGCCGGATGCGGCGGCGGCTCGAGCCCCAACGTCGCGAACGTCAACAGCTCGACCTCGACGAGCTCCGCCGCTTCGTCCAACTCCGATGCTCCCCCGACCGCGGCCCAGAGACAGCAGGCGCAACGCGAAACGACGAGGTTCGTGTCGTGCATGCGCTCGCACGGCGTGTCGGTCATCAACCCGAACGTCTCTCCCCACGGGTTCAAGGATGCGTTCAACTCGCCCTCGCCCGCGTTTCGATCCGCGGACACGGTCTGCGGGCACTTCCTGCCCGCCGGCCACGGACCAAGCCAGAGCGCCCAGGCTTCTACCCGTGCGCAGACGGCAGCGCTACTTGAGCTAGCTAGCTGCATGCGCAGCCACGCGTTCCCGAGCTTCCCCGATCCGACCAGCCGCGGCCAGCTGAACCGCGAGATGCTCGCCCGGGCGCGGATAGATCTGCACGCTCCGGCGGTGGTGCATGCCGCTGATCTGTGCACCAGCGCCACCCACGGGGTCATCACCAGGGCCATGGTGGCCCACTTCGTCGCAGGCCACTAGGCAGTGGATTCGCGACGCACAGGCAACGTGATGCTCGGGCACGCCCAATGAGCTCCTGGACGCCAACGCGGCCAGCAGCCCACGACGCCGCGGAAGCGGACCGGCATTTCGCCGCCTACGCCGCTCACGAGCTGCGAGGCGAGATCGCCCTTCAGCGCGCCCTCGCCGAGGTCGCCCTCGGTGATCCCAACGCGGGCAGGACTACCTTGCGCGAGATGGGTCAGCGTGTCGTCGTCGCGTGTGAGCGTCAGGAGCGGCTGCTCGCGGCGTTGCTGACCCTCTCACGGAGCAGGTGCGGAAGCCTGCCGCGCGAGCCCGTCGACCTGGCCGCGACCGCCGCCGAAGTGCTGCGAGCCAGCGACCACCACGGACTCGCGAGCACGACGGCGTTCGAGCCCGCCTGGACGAGCGGGGACCCCGAGCTGCTCGAGCGCCTCGTCGTGAACCTCGTCACCAACGCCATCCGCCACAACGTTGCCGGCGGACGCTTCGACATCGCCACCGATAACGCCGCCGGACGCGCCGTGTTGACGATCGCGAACACCGGACCGGTCATCCCGCCGGGCGAGCTCACCCGTCTCTTCCAACCCTTCGAGCGACTCGGCGCTCGCCGCGGCTCCGCCGCCGACGGCGCTGGGCTTGGCCTCGCGATCGTGCAGGCGATCGTCAGCTCGCACGGTGCAAGCCTCGCCGCGCAGCCGCGGGCCGGCGGCGGCCTTCGAATCGATGTGGCGTTCCCAGCGCTCGAGTGAGCGAACGGGGCAGCATGCGCGCACCGATCCACGGGGCGTCGCGAACGCGCCGGATCTGAGTGTTCGCTGCACTACGATCCGCCGATGCACGCCCCGGACGAGGACGCCTTCGCGGCACTGCGTGACATCGTTGAGCGCCGGGGCCAGTTCGGCCACGCTCAGCATCTCGAGCTGGCGTGGACCTGTCTGCGTTCGTCGCCGTTCGAGCAGGCGGCAGCTCGGGTCGATGCTGCGATCCGCCGCTTCGCCGTACTGCACGGGGCGAGCGATCGCTTCCACGGCACGATCACGCGTGCCTGGCTTCGAGTCGTCGAAATTCACATGACCGAAAGACGCGCAGCGTCGTTCGATGACTTCATCGCGGCCTATCCGGCCCTCCTTAATAAGGATCTGCTCGCGCGCCATTACAGCGCTGAGCTGCTGAGTAGCGAGCAGGCACGGGTCGGCTGGGTCGACCCTGACGTTCGTGCTTTTCCTGCGTAGGGCGGCGCGCAGCGCTCGCCGGTAGCCGGGCGCGGGCGCGCCTGTTGGGTGGGTCGCACAGCGCGGTGTGAGCAGCGCTGCGCTGCTCAAGACCCGCCGTCGCAATGACGCATGAGATTCGGAGTGCGACACGCGCTCCCGCACCGTCTGCGCACGGCGCTAGCCGTGCTGGCGTTCGCCGCAGTTGCTCGCCGTCCACGCCGGAAGCGCCCGCGCTGCCGGCACGCCGACGCTGATCACGCCCGCGTCGAGCTCGCTGGTCGGCGCGAACATCACAATTCACTACCCGCTCCCGCAGGCGCCCACAGCGGGCACGGTCCAGGTCGCCTTCGCGGGGACGACCTCGACCACGCTGACGCTGACAGGCTCGGCGACCAGTGGCTCGTTCGCGTTCTCGGCGTGGAACCCCGCAGCCGACACGACCGACATCGCCAGCGTAGGCGGCGCCACGGCAATCACGGACGGGACGTACTCGGTCACGCTCTCGTATACGGCGGCGAGCGACAGCACGACCGCTAGCACCACCAATACCCACCTGCACGTGGACGTCGAGATGTCGGCGCCGTCGCTCACCCAGCCGACGAACGGAAGTACATACTCCTCGCTTCCGCTCGACTACGTCCTGCCTCAAACGGCGGCTGAACTCGGTCGAGCTGGGCGACGGGTTTACCGGCTCGCTCACCGTCAGCTACCAGGACGCCCTCGGCAACGCGGCCGCATCGTCGCTCGCCGCCGCCGTGACGGTGCCGGCCGCGCCGTCCTCGCCGACCACACCGTCGCTGACGCCGACGCCGCAAGCGCTGGCGGTTCTCGGCATCAGCGGGCTCCGCGGTCCGCGCCTCGTCCGCCGCGCCTGCCTCAAGAAGCGCTGCAAGCCGCCGGTGTTCACGTTCACCGCCGAGGCTCCGGAGACCGTCGTCCTGCGCTTCAACGGCGCTCGCGGTCGCCGCGAGCGCAGCGTGATCGTGGTTGTCACTGCGGCTGGTAAGCAGCGTGTCAAGCTGACGCGCAAGCAGCGGCGCCGGCTGCGCCACGGGCGCACGCGGCTCGTCGCGGCGGTTGGCACGTCCGGCGTGACGTTCCGCTTCCGCGTCAAGTAGCCGCGACGACGGACCGCGCAACGGCCCGTCTGCTCAGCGAACCGCACTCGCGAAGCCGGCTGCGCCCTACGCCGGACGGCAGGTGGCGGCGTGCACCTGTTCGGTGAGGTTGTGCAGCTTCAGCGCCAACTCGTGGATCTCCTCGGTCAGGTCGGTGTTCTGCTGGAGCAGATCAGCCTGCGCCTTGTTGATCTCGTCGCGGTGCTTCGCCGCCGCCTCCTCGTTTGCCTTGTCCGTTCGCGTCTGCGCTTTCTGGGCGATGATCACGAGCGCACCTGTGTAGAAGGCTACGCCGGAGAAGATCAGGTTGAGGAGGATCCACGGCTCCGGGTCGAACTGGTTGCCGTGGGCGAGGTGTTGGACGGTGGCGCTGATGTAGCTGGCCGCCCCGTTCATGAACACCCAGGCGAGGATGATCGCCGAGCCGACGACGACGAAGGCGACGGTGCCCATCCCGCTCGCGACGGTCTCGGCCATCCGCTCCATGAAGCTGCTGCCGCCGGCGTAGGGCGACGCTTGGCCGCGCCGGCCCCCCAACCGCAGGTAGTGGGTGTGGTGTCGCATCGGATCAGGAGTCGTCGTGCTCGCAGCGCTGCTTTCCACTGGTTCCTCCTCGCAAGCCGTTGTTGCGGCGAGTATCGCCCGGAGACTGGACGACGGACCCAAACGCTTGGCCTGCGGATATCCTCGATCGATGGCGCTGGCGCGCGGTATCCGTAGCGAGGCCGAGCTGCGTGAGATCGTCGGCGCGCCGACCGAGCTGGTCGCGGGCAAGATCGCCGATCGCCTCAACCACCTGACGAGGCAGTTCATCGAGCGCTCGCCGTTTGTCTGTGTCGCGACCGCAAGCATCGACGGCGGCCTCGACGTGTCCCCGCGCGGAGACCCCGCGGGGTTCGTGCGGATACTCGACGAGCAAACGCTGCTACTGCCCGACCGGCCTGGCAATCGCATAGCGGACACCCTGACGAACCTGCTCGAGGACTCGCGGATCGCGCTGCTTTTCCTGATCCCTGGCGTCGGCGACACCTTCCGAGTCAACGGACGCGCCGAGATCGTGGACGACCCGGACCTGCTTGCGCCGAGCGCAGTCGCCGGCCGGGCGCCGCGACTCGGCCTGCTCGTGACGATCGAGGAGTGCTACACGCAGTGCGCGAAGGCGCTGGTCCGCTCGGACCTCTGGAATCCGGAGCGCCACGTCGACCGCGCCGAGTTGCCCAGCGGCGGCGAGATCCTGCGGGCGCTCTCCGATCCGGATCTCGATGCCGGCGACTACGATTGCCAGCGCGCGTTGCGCTATTCGCGCGGGGACGGTCTCTACTAGCGGGCAGCGGTTGCAGCGGCGGCGAAGTCCGCGCGCGAACCCGGCGGCGGCTGACCCGCGGACGGGAGCGCCGGGCCAGTGCGATTGCAGGAAACCGACCAGGTCAGGGATTTACCGCTGTCGCCCGCGACGGCCGATCTACACTCAGCGCTTCCGGGGGATGCAAGCTAGGAGAGAGCGTTGCGCAGATACCCCGTGCGAAGAGGACATGTCAGCCGAGCGGCCGCCATCGCGACCGTCTCGCTCGCGTGCCTGTTCGCCGCGGGCGCGTCCGCGGCGCCCTCGACCGGCTCGATCTCCGGCCTGGTAACCGACTCGCACGGCGCACCTTTGCCGGGTGTCGCTGTGAGCGCGATCGGACTGCAGGGCCAGCCCATGACGGCGGTTACCGCGGCGGACGGGTCGTACACGATCGCCTCGCTGGCCGACAGTGCCTACTGGGTCCTGTTCGCGCCGCCGAGCTCAGCCACGCTCCCCGATCCCGACAACTACCTGTCGCAGTACTACGCCGGGGTCGCAGATCGCGCCGGCCCGCCGCCCGTCGTGGTGTCCGGCACCGCGAACACCACTGGAATCGACGCCGAGCTGCAACCCGGGGGCGCCATCACCGGCACGGTCACGGATAGCGCCGGCGACCCGGTCGCCGGCGCGGCGATCGAGCTTTATGCGCCCGGCTCTGCACGACCACAGCGGGTGTCGGCCGACACCGCATCCGACGGGAGCTACTCCATCGATCGCCTGCCAGCCGGCTACTACGCAGTCGAGGTGCAGAACTATTCAAACGCGGATTACCTCCCCACCTTTTTCGGCGGAACCGCGGTGGCGGCGGGGGCCTTCGGCGTCGCGGTCGGCGCCGGCGCGACGGAATCGCGTGTCGACATCCGAGCCCTCCAGGGCGCCGAGCTCACCGGCCGCGTCACCGACGCCTCGGCGTCGCCTGTTACCGGTGAGTCGGTGACCCCGATTGATGCCTCCGGCTCATTCGCCGCTTCCGCCACCACGGCGGCTGATGGGACCTACGAGCTGGCAGGGTTGCCAAGCGGTTCCTACCGTGTCGAGTTCAGCCCCGCGATCACGCCGGCGCCCACCGGTCTCGGCGGACAGCTTGTCAACTACCTCGCCCAGTTCTACGACGGCGTCGCCTCGGCTGCCGATGCCACACCCGTTGAGGCAACGGATGGCGCAATCACGCCGAACATCGACGCCAAGCTCGCTGTCGGGGGGGAGATCCAGGGCACCGTCACCGACGCCGCGCATGAGGCTCTAGCCGACGCCCAGGTCGTGGTCTACCAAAGCGACGGGTCGCAGGTCGGCGGCGCGACCACCGCGAGTGACGGCACCTACACCGTTGCAGCGCTCCCGAGCGGCATTTACAAGCTGGGGGTGAGCGGATTCGCTGAGACTCCCGACGCCGTGCCGGGATTCGCTCCCAGTTTCTATGGTGCATCGACCCTCGCGGCCGCCACCCCGATCAGCGTCAGCGCCGGCTCCGCCGCGACGGGAGTCGACGTGCAGGTGACCACCGGCGCGGTGATCTCAGGAACCATCGAGGATGCCTTGGGGACCCCGCTAGCCCAAACCACCGCCACGGCCTACGACGCGGCAGGAACAGCAGTCGCGAGCGCGGTGACTGCGCCGTTCCTCGGCACCTATTCGATCGGCGGCCTCGCCGCGGGGACTTACCGCGTCGGCTTTGCGGGCGCCGGCTCTGCGCCACAGTCGGTCGGCGGCGTGACTGTGGCATCCGGCGGCAGTCATGGCGGGGTCGACGTTCAAATGCAGCCGGGAGGCGACGTCGCGGGGTCTGTGACGGCTGCGTCTGGAGCGCCGATCAGCGGTGTCGAGGTGACGCTCACCGACGCGGCAGGCTCCTCCGCTGGCGCGACGTCCACCTCGAGCGACGGGTCGTTCGACATCGGCGCTCTGGCGTCGGGGACCTACCGCATCGCGTTCGTGAATGAAGCCGGCCAAACCGTGATCGCCCCGGCTTACTACGGCGGCTCGTCCCTCGCCGATGCCGCGCCGGTGTCGGTGACGCAGAGCGAAACGACGAGGGTCTCGAACATGACGCTCACCCTCATCACTGGTGGGATCTCCGGCGTCGTGACCGACAAATCAGGCAAGCCGCTGAGTGGCGCGGCCGCGACGGTGTACGACACCAGCGGGAACGTCGTCGGCGCGAGTCGCGCGACAGCTTCCGACGGCAGCTATTCGATCGACGGCCTCGACCCGGGGTTCTACCGTGTCGGCTTCAGCCACGGCGGCTACGTTGCTCAACTCTATGCGGACGCCTCCTCGCTTTCCGCCTCCCAGGCCTTCTACGTCGCGCCGGCACAGACCGCGAGCGGGATCGACGCCGCGCTGAGCGCCGCGCCCCCGCAGCTCGAGACGATCCCCAATCCTCTGCCGTCGGTGACGCTGGGGCCGTTGGTCCTCCTCAGAGCGACCACCCGCACGCGGCTCGTCCACGGCCACCGCTTCTCGCTTGCGCTCACATGCCTCGCCGCGACCGGCTGCGACGTACGCGCAACGGCCACGCTGAAGCGCCACGGCCATCGCACGGTTGTCGCCGTCGGCGCGATCCATCTCGAAGGCATCTCGAACGGGCGCATCACGCTTCGCCTGCGGCCGGTCGGAATCAAGCTCTTCCGCGGCGAGCACGGGCACATGCGCGTGACGGTGCGGCTCGCCGTCAGCGCGTCCGGCGCGCCGACGATGAGGGACAGCGAGTCGGTCGTGATCGTGTAGGCGGCGCGGGCGGCAGCACCGCCGGGCGCCCGCCTAACTCTGCGCTGCCCAGTAGCCGGCGGCGGCCTTGCTGGACTCGAGCGCCTCGCGCGTCTCGAACCCCGGGGCCATCGACGCGCTCCCGCCGGCCAGGATCTCGTGGTGCTCGATGTCGAGCAGCCGAAGCCAGCTCTGCTGGCCGAGCGTCAGGCCGACGAAGCAGCCGAGCTCGACAAGCTCCGGCTCTGAGAAGTGCTCGTGGAGCCGACTCCAGAAGTCGTCGTCGGTGTCGAGTCGCCAGACGATCGCCTCGGCGTAGGACAGCGCGGCCTTCTCGCGCGCGCCGAGCGCCTCGCTGCTCTCGAAGTCGACGAGATCGTCGTAGGGCCGTTCTGTCAGACCTGCCGCGCGCGCCTTCTCCGAGCGCTGGTTGCCGCAGTACTCGCACTTGACCGACCGCGACACGTAGACGCGGCAGAGTTCCTTGATCGGGTGCTCGAGAACGCCGTTTCGAAACAGGTCGCGCCAGCCGTTGGCAAACGACCAGAACGCGGCCGGCACGTGGGCCCGCACGGCCGAGCTCTCGGGTCGCGGGGTTCCCTCGCGCGCGCAGCGCTCCATTTCGACGCGCATCTCGGCGTCCATGTCCTCGAGCGGGAGATAGCTGATCCGCGGGCCCGAGGACACAGACGCAGCCTACATCAGGGCACGCGCAGCGTAAATCGCCGCCCCGCGCCAAGGCGCAGCGTGTAGCTGCCGGCGCCGACCACGCGAGTTGCGCGTAGCGACAGCCGCCCGTGCTCGATTCGTCCCGCCGCGTAGCGAACGCCGGCCCGCGACAGGACTGCGAGGCCTTCAGGGATGCCGCCGGAGAGGTGGTGCCTGAAACACGCGACCTCACCGTGGAAGGCGATGCAGATCACGAGCACGCTCACGCCGGCCGGCCCGGTTGGCCCAGGAGGCCCGGCGGGCCCGGCGGGGCCTGTCTGACCGCCACCGCCCGCCGGCACCCAGACCTCGCCGGAGGTTTTCGCGAAGCCGCTCGCGAACGGCGTCAGGACACCGGAAGCCAGGTTGAGGGTGTCGACGGTCTGACCGTCTGAGACGACCGAGCTCGAATTGGGCGCTCCGGTCTCGCTGACGGCTGCAAACGCCTCGCCGGGGAAGAACGGCCCGCTGACCGCGTAGATCGCACCGTTGCCTCCCGCGCCGCCGCTGTTGTCGACCACGTACAGCGTCCCGCCGTCGCCGTCGGCCCAGCGGACATCGTCGATCCCGGCGCTCTGGACACCCGAGGAGGTCTTCTCCTGGAGGTTCAGGACGGTCAGGTCGCTCGCGTTATAGGGGGCGGTCGGCGAGCCGATGTCGCTGGAGAAGATGATCTGGTGATCGCCCTGGCTGACCTGCGCGAAGTCTCCGCCGTAGAGGGGGCTTGACCACGGCACCCAGGCGTTGGAGTCGGGATCGGAAAGGTCGAGCGGGCCCGAGCCGCCGGCCGGCTCGATCGCCGCCGTGGAGTCGTCGAGGAACGTTGGGGTCAGCGTTGCCGTCCCGGTCCCTGAGGGCGAGGAGGGCGGGGTGAGCACCGCGTCGAACGTCGCCGTGATCGAGCCCCCGGTGATCGTCGTCGGGCTCGAGCCGAGCGTCTGCGGGTTCGAGGCCGCCAGAAGGATCGTCCCGTTCGGCATGACCGTGACGGAGTCCGTCCCGCCGCCGGTCAGCACCGGCCCGGATCCGCTCGCCGGGCTCGGGCTCGGCGAGTAGGCGTAGTGGGTCAGCTGCGCCGATGGCGAGTGTGAGGGCGTGATCGTGTAGAGCGAGGAGTTCGAGTCCTCGTTGACCGTCGCGATCACGCGGTGGTTGGCGGGGTCAGCGCCCAGGCCGTCCACCTTGCCGGCGAGCTGCCACTGGTTGGCGATCGACCCGTCGTCGTTGTACTGGACGACCGTGCTGTTGGCCCCGCTTGGCCCGGTCTCGCCGTTTGGACCGACGCCGTTCTGGTAGCCGACGAAGATGTGTCCGTCGAGGCGCGCGATGTCGTCGGGACTCGAAGTGCCGCTCGGGGCGCTCGCGAACAGCGAGATCGTGAAGCCCGAGGCGACCGTCGGAGCGGCAGCGGCTGCGGACCCGGCCGCAACGAGGGAGATGAGCGTCGCGGCGGCCGCCGCCGCGACCGCCTGTAGCCGGCGATTCGAGAGAAGTGGCATGCGCACGATGGGCTCGCTTTCGTCCGGCTCGGACCGCCGCGCGTCGGTGCGGGCGGTTTCGAGCGCAAGCTAGGCCGACCCTCGGCCGGCTACGTGACCAACTCGTGACCGGTTGATAAGGGTCTGATTAGGCGCTCGTTAGCGCGCGCTCGCCTGCCAGCCCGCCGCGGCGACGGCAATCGCCGCCAACGCGAGCGCCACGATCCCGACGGCGTCGCTCAGCGAGATGCCGAGCGCGAGCAGCCCGCTTGAGACGACGGCGACGGCGACGAGTGCATAGATGCACGCGATGAACGCCGCTGTGACCTCGCCACGCCGCTCGTCGGGCGCGAGCGTGTTGAGCTCATCCTGGGCGCCGAGGATGCCCGCCCCGTGGCCGAGACCGGTGGCAAGCGCCCCGGCGATCAGAACCACGAGCGAATGCGCCGGGCCCGCGGCCGCGAGCGCCACGAGGCCCGCCGCGAGCACGCCGAGGCCGAGCTTCTGCGCGAGTCGCGTCGGCACACGGCGGCGCTGCGACGCGATCTGGACCGCGCAGGAAGCCGCGAGCGCGACGGCGCTGATCGCTCCGAGCAGCGCCAGATCGCTGGTGTGGAGGAGCTTCGCCGAATAGGACGGCACGATCGAGAGATACATCGCCGCCGCCGCCCACAGGACCGCGGCGGTGAGGCTGACGCGCGCGAAGTCGCTTCGCATCGCCCGCGGCACGCGCGGCCACTGGATCCGCCACGTTTCGCCGCGGCGGCCGGACTCGGGAACGTGGCTTGCCAGCAGCAGGCCGGCGGCGACGGTGACTCCGAGCACGACCAGGAAGCAGAACTGGCGCGGTGCCGGTCCCCACTGCGCGAAGGCGCCGCCGATCAGCGGCCCGGCGCCGCTGCCGCCGGCCTGCGCCAGACCGGCGAGCAGCGCGGGGCGCTGCAGCGCGTGGCGCTCGTCGAACTCCACCAGCGCGGCAGTGGCCGGTCCGCCGATCATGCCGACGGCGAGCCCCTGCAGGGCGCGCGCGGCAAACAGCCACGCCGTCCCGCCGGCGGCCGCAAACAGCGCCAGACCGCCGCAGGCGACGGCCAGGCCCGCGACCATCACGGGTCGGCGGCCGAAGCGGTCCGAGAGGCGGCCGAACAGGATCAGCGAGGGGACAAGCGTGAACGCGTAGGTCGCGAAGATCGCCGTCAGCACGACGCTCGAGAAGCCGTAGCGCGCAGCGTAGGTCGCGTACAGCGGCGCGGCGAGGTTGGCGCCCGTCATCACGACGAGCCACGCTCCCCAGACGATCAGCAGGGCCGGCGTCCCTCGCGCGCGGCTACGTTCGCCCGCCAGGGCGCTCGCCACACTGTTCACAGACTGCACCTACCACCGCCGGCGCGGCGCAAACGTGCAAGCGACCGGCCCGGCCATCCGCGGTGGCCGCTACGCGCTTGGCAGCTGCGCGTTGATCCAGTCGCTGATCGCGCGCGAGTGCGACAACACGACGCCGTCGGCGAGCTTCAGCGTCGGGAGCTTCGTGGAGCCCGTCGCCGCCCGCAGCTCATCGCGCGATCCCTTACGGAGAAACGGGATCGGACTGCCGTGGCCGGCGATCACCTTGTCGTACTCGATCCCGGCCGCCTTCAAGGCCTCCTGAACGCGTCGGCAGGGATGGAGGCGCGGGCCGCCCTCGTCGCCGTGGCAGACGTACAGCGTCGGCGGATTCGGGTTCTCGGCCACGTGCATCCTCTCAGTCGTAATCGCCGCCACCGAGCGTAGCGCCGAGCCGGCATCCGACGCAAAAAGATCCTGCACGAGGGCCGGCCTGTGGGATAGTTGCCGCGTGCCGAGGCGCGCGCCACGGTCCGTAGAAACGCCTGATCGGCGAAGAGTGCTCGCAAGAGGCGCGGCCGCGCTGCTCGCAGCCGCGCTCGCGGCGCTCGTCTCGCTCGGCGCCGGCTCGGCGAGCGCCGGCCTCTACCGCGTCACGGACCTGCCCGTCGTCCCCGAGAACAACCGCGCCTACATCTACGACGCGTTCGGCAACTCGCGGGGCTTCCAGCGCGGCGAGGCCAGCCTCGCCAACATCCGCCATCTCCTCGAGCAGGAGCACTACCACGTCGAGATGTTCAGGGGCGACACGGCGACGCTGCCGAATTTCGTGAAGATGGCGGGCGCCGGGGTGGTGGTCTTCAACATGCACGGTGTAGATCCGCGCTCAAAGGAACGCCGCCGGTCGCCGTGCCCCTTCGAGAAGGGGCTCAAGGTGATCGTCGAGAAGCTCGATCCGGGGGCAGGGGAATACGCCAACGAGTTCCTCACCTGCCCCTACCAGCCGATGCTGATCGCCGAGACATTCTCGACAGAGATCTCGTGGATCAACGCCTACGTTCGCTACCGCCGCGACGGCTTTGCGGCCAATGAGATCGCTCCCGTCACCGCCGAGGACGGGGTCGGGCGAACCGTCTATGGCATCGGCATCCGCCCGGCGCTGATTCGCAAGGACTTCGGCGCCAACCCGAGCGCGCTGATCTATGCGAGCGCGTGCTTCTCGATCACCCTCGCCAGCGACTTCAACGCGGCCTCCTACTTCGGCTACCGCGCGACGACCTATGACTGCGAGACGGGAACCGACGGCAACACCCTGTTCTCCCGGCTCACGGGCCATGAGGGGACCGGCGTCCGCGACACCCGGCTGGCGTTCGAGGCCGGCGGGTTTCCAAACTCGAACTTCGAGGCCGACATCCGCGACGCGGTCATGCTCTCGCCGGACGTCACCTCGGTTGACCCCGACGCCGCCAGCGGCCCATTGGCGTTGAAGGCCGGCTCGACAACTTCCGTCATCGTCAAGTTCGGCGCGAAGATGAACACCTCGAATCCGAGCGGCGTTCTCTCAGTCTCAGGCTGCGGGGCGAGCATCTCCGGGGCGAGCTGGGCCGACGACGGAACGCTGACCGCCGACGTCGCGATCCCCCCCACCGCCCAGACCGGCGAGATGACGCTCACCGTCAACCACGCGAGCGCGCTCGGGGCAGGCTCAAGCGATCCGAACAACGAGCTCGACGGCAACCAGAGCCCCTCACCCGCGAACGGCTTCGAGCCCAACGGCACCGACTACACCTGGCAGCTCTCGTGCGTGCAGTCGGTCTACAACGTCCACATCGACTACAGCGGCACGTTCAGCGATGCCTACACGGTGAGCGGTGCCAGCTCACACGAGAACGCCACCTTCGATCAGAGCGAGAACGTCGCGCTCGACTTCAAAGCCCTGACCGCCACCGCGAGCGGGCAGTCGTCCACCGCCACGGGCAGCGACTCAAGCAACAGTGTCAGCTGCACGATCGCCCCGGCGAGCGCGAGCACACCGGACCTGAACGTGAGCGCGGTCAACCAGACGGTTGCGAGCACGATCACCAACGTGTTCGACGTGGTAGCGGGTTTCCCAATCGTCACGATCACCGGATCCCCCGGCTGCGATTCGCTGCTTGGCGAGATCAAACCGGCCGACTTCTACAACCCGCCGCAGGGCGGCAACTACGACCCGGGCGGCGCTCTCTCGGCCGCCGAGTTCAACGACAACCCGGGCATCAACGTCGCCTCGCTGCCCTACACCAAGACCTATCCGTTCAACTACACAGAGAGCGGAAACGACGGCAGCACCGACCAGGTCAGCGGCTCCGGGACCCTCACCATCACGCTTCTGTCGCCGTAGCCGCGGGCTAAGCGCTGTCGGCGGCGAGGCCGCCGAAGAAGTCCGTGTCGTCCTTCTGCAGCTGGCAGATCTCGAGGTAGTGGCCGAGCTCCGCCGTCATGTCGACGTAGCCGGCCCGCACGCGGTCCGGGATCAGCACGGTGTAGGTCACGGCGAGCCCGGCGTCGGCGAGGATCGACTGCATCCGCTCCCACGCCTCCTCGCCGGTCTCGATGAAGACGGCGGGGTGATGGAAGCGCACGGCGAACGATCCGTCGGCCGGCAGCAGTCGCGTGTAGAAGTCGATCTCGCCCGAGACCGGCTCGATCAGCTCGACGATCATTCCTCCGCGCGAGCCCATCGCGAAGCGCGCCTCCCACTCGGCCGGCTGATCGCCGACTAGGAAGGTCGCGCCGCCGGCCGGGAGCTTGACGCAATGCTCGAGGCCGAAGCGCTCCGACATGTACTCGATCGCGCGATCGAGGTCGGTCGTCACGTAGCCGAACTGCCAGACGTTGGCGAACAGATCGGCGACGGTCTCCATCCTGCGCGGCGCGGCGAACAGCCCGTCGGCCGGCCGCACGGCTCCCACCTGCTGCGTCATCACGTCATCTCCCCTCGACCGGTGGCGTGCTCGCGGGGCGCGATTATAGGTCGCGCGCGCGTCTACCCGGCGGTCGTCGGCCGCCGGCCGCGCCCGGCGAGGAAGCCGGCCGCGACGCCGAGCGCAGCGCCGATGCTGACCAGCTTGGCGCTTCGAAGCGGCTGGCGCTTGACCTTCGCCGTCACTCCGTGGGCGGTGTGGCGGACCGTGGCACGGGCTGCCTTACGCCCGAGGAACCACTTGAGCTTCGCCATCATCGCTTGCCTCCTGTGTGTCGGGATCGCACCGCCACTACCCCGTTCTCGCCCTCGCCACGCCGAAAACGTCAGTGCCGCGGCGTAACGAACGTCGCGTCCAACCCGGCCTGAGTCTGGCCGGCGGCGTCGACGGCGACGACCCTGTCGTGGTAGAGCGTTCCGGGCGAGAGGCCCGAGATGCTCGCGCTGACCGGCTGCGGTGAGAGGCCGGGGCCGAGCGCGACGCGGGTCGTCTGCGACGTGTAGGCCGTCGAGCGGCCGTACTGGAAGTACTCCCATGCCTCATAGATCCCGCCCGGAGTCACGCTCCCCGACAGCGTCGCGCCGCTCGTGCTGACGCCGCTCGCCGAAGCGGTGTGCGCGGCGAGGGTCGTGTCCTGGCCGAACACGGCGGCGGCCGCGGGGCGGGCGAAAAGCGGGCCGAGCTGCTGGGCTGACTCGTACAGCGCCGAGTCGGCGTACTTGGCGCAGTTCTGCGTCCAGCCGAGGACCGCGAGCTCATACCAGAAGGTGTTCGCGGCGAGGACCGGGAATGGCGGCCGAAGGATCGTGTTGAGGTAGTTGGCATCGGCCAGCTGGCGCGCCGTACCCCGCGGCGTGGTCTGCCCGAGGCGGCACTCCCACGAGCCAACTTCGGTGAACCAGATCTGCGGCGCCGGATTCGTCGCCGGAAGGCCCGCCGCGAAGGTCGTGATCGAAGCCGACTGCTCGCAGTTGACGGCGTAGTAGGGGTGAAGCGCCCAGATCGACGGCGTCGCGCCGTTCAGCGCCTTGACGTAGGCGGCCTCGTAGGACTTGAAGACCCCGTTGTAGGTGAGGCCGCTGGGGGTACAGCCGGGGTTGAACGCCTGGCCGCCCTGGTCGGGATCGTTGTCGACGAAGTCGCCGGCAAGCGCCGTGCATCCCGCGCCCGCGCAGACCGAGGCGGCGTCGCTCCAGAACGCGGCCGCCGTTGACGCCGACACGCCGGAGCTGTTGGGCTCGTTCCATGCCTCGAGGTAGGGAAGCGTCGCCCCGGTCGAGCGCAGCGTCGCAAGCAGCCGCGCGATCTCCGTCGTGTACTTGGCGCTCGAGGGCACGCCGTCGTCGGCACAGCCCCCTTCGGCGACCTGCCAGACGCCGATCACCGGGATCATGTGCAGCGTCTGGGTGACGTAGATGTACCAGCTCAGCAGGTTCTGCTCGCATGCCCCGCCCTGCGCGATCGCGTCGGGCGCCGTCACGAAGCGCGCGTAGCGCAGATGCGGAGCGGTGGCGGCTCCGACCCAGGCCTGCGCGAAATAGGTGGGGAAGGGGTCGGCGAGGTTCGAGCCGGTCGTGAACTGACCCTTCCACAGGCCGAGGTTCTGGTCGGAGACCCCGTCGACGCCCGACGCGGCGGCGCTGCGCGCGTCAGCGAGCAGCAGCAGCGCAAGCGCGGCGAGGAGCGCCAGCACGACCGCGCGGACCAGATTGGCCCGCCGATGCGACGCGATCCGTCCTCCGATCCGCTGTCGTGCCCTCAATTCGCTCCCACTGTTCGCCCGACAGAGCGGCCGAGGCTAGCATCCTTGGAATGGGCGAAGAGCACGATTGGGTTGGCACGCCGCCCGAGGGGCGCTACGGCCGCGAGCGCGCGGACCCCGATTTCTGGCGTCGCCAGTGGCAGGCGCCGGCAGCGATGGGGGCCGGCCTGCTGATCCTGATCGCCGTGCTCGTCGTCGTGCTGCTCGCGCGCTGACGCCGCGAAGCTAGGAGTGCGGCAGCGGTTCGACCGTCGTCGCGGTGACCGTCACCCGTACGGCGACACTCCCCGCGGCGTTTCCATTTCGCACCTTCACTTCGTAGAGCGACCCGCCCTCGACGCTCTGGGCCTCGACGATCCGCACGTCGGCGAGGTTGGGCGAGGGCCCTCCGCCCGACCAGCTGAACGTCACGGCGCCCGAGTAGAGCGCGTTGCCGTACTTCAGCGCGTCAGGGAACGGAACTCGCACGGTTCGCGTCGCACCCGCGCGGACCGACGCCGACCGCGACGCGTGCTTGACGGCCGAGCCGGCGGCCAGGGCGACGCCGCCACAGGAAGCGAGCGCAACAACGACTCCGCCGGCCGCGACCAGCCCCCTCATGCGGCGAGCGCGCTCGGCGAGCCGGCGTCGTAATCCCAGATCCAGCTCCCCCCGCGACCCTCCTGGTCTGAACCGATTCGCTTTCGCACGGCGATCATCACGTCGCGCCTCAAGGCCGCGAGCGGGGAGGTGAGATGGTTGTCGACGCCCCGCTCGCGCGAGGTGATCACGACGCGGCTCGCGCGCGGGCGCCGCGCCCGCTCGTAGAGCTCGAGGCCGGCAGGCATGTCGTCGGGTGTCGCGGCGAGCGCGGCGGCGAGCACGCAGCCGTCCTCCATCGACTGGCAGGCGCCCTGGCCGAGGTAGGGAAGCATCGGGTGCGCCGCGTCGCCGAGCACCGTCGCCCGCCCGCTCGTCCAGCGGGGGATCGGGTCGCGGTCATACAGCGCCCACTTGTACCAAACCTCGCTGGCCGAGAACAACCGCTTGAGCGACTCGTGCCACTGGCCGTAGCGCTCGATCGGCTCACTACGGCCGCACTCCGTGATCCACGATTCGCTCCTGTAGCTGTCGTGGTCGTGGTGAGCTACGACGTTGATCAGCTCGCCGCGCCCCACGCCATAAATTACGATCGCGCCGTGCGGCCCCAGCCAGGTGCCCTGGTGCTCGTGCGCGCCGCCCGGGA
>DATGHN010000291.1:0-12718 GCA_035308005.1 Solirubrobacteraceae bacterium | reverse complement strand
AGGGTTTCGCCACCCTCGCCACCCACGCGCCTGACGCAGCCGCCCGCGAGCTCGAGCGCGCCGTCACCGAGCTTGGCCTGCACGGTGCGCTGGTCTTCGGGCGCCGCGGCGCACAGAACTTCGACCACCCCGACAACTGGCCGATCTTCGAGGCCGCCGCGTCGCTTCACGCACCGATCTACATCCACCCACAGACCCCACAGCAGCGTGTCCGAGAAGCGCTCTACGCGGGCTTCGACGGCGCCGTCGACATGGGGTTCGCGACGTTCGGCATCGGCTGGCACTACGACGCTGGCGTGCAGTTCCTGCGGCTCGCGCTCGGCGGCGTGTTCGATCGCTTCCCTGACCTCCAGATTCTCCTCGGCCACTGGGGCGAGGTCGTCCTGTTCTATCTGGACCGCGCCGACGGATTCGCCGCGCAGGCCAAGCTTCCGCTGTCGTTCTCGGAGTACATGCGCCGGAACGCCTACATCACGGCCGGTGGCGTGTACAGCCAGCGCTACCTGCGGTGGGCGATCGAGGTCGTCGGCGTGGAACGCATCATGTTCGCGACCGACTACCCCTATCGACCGGCGCCCGACGGCGGGGTCGCGCACTGGCTCGCGGAAACCGGCCTCGATCAAGGCGACCAGGAGCGGATCGCGTCAGGCAACTGGGATGCGCTCGTGGCCGGGATTCGCCGCTGACCATCGCGCTCAGCCAGCCGTATAGCCTGGCCGCATGACCGCGGTGCCGCCCGCCAGGCATTTGTTGCGCGCGCGCGATCTCGCCGACCGCCGCTACGCCGAGCCGGTCGGCGTCGATGAGCTGGCGGCCGCCGCCGGGTTGTCGCGGGCGCACTTCAGCCGCGAGTTCAGCCGCACGTTCGGCGAGTCCCCGAAGGCGTACCTGATGACCCGCCGGCTCGAGCGCGCCGCCGCGCTGCTTCGCAACACCGACCGTTCGGTGAGCGAGATCTGCCTTGACGTAGGGCTGGTCGGGCTCGGCTCGTTCACGACCAGCTTCAAGCGCCACTTCGCCAAGACGCCGACGGAGTACCGAGCGAGCTTTCCGCCGGCCGCCGCCCAGGTGATCGTCCCTGCCTGCTACATGCGCCTGTACGGCCGCCCGCAACACCGCACAAAGGGAGAAGACCGGGCCGCTGCAGCGGATTAGCTTGCTCTCAGCACACCACTGAAAGGAGCAACGATGCAGGTACGAAATGCGCAACTTTGGGTCCACGACCAGGCCGAGGCGCTCGACTTCTATGTCGGCAAGCTCGGCTGGGAGGTTCGCGGCGACGTCAAGATGCCCGAGCTCGGCAACTTCCGCTGGCTGACGGTCAGTCCTCCCGGCCAGGGGGACTTCGCCGTCGTGCTGATGGCGATCCCCGGCCCGCCGGTGATGGACTCAGAGACCGCCGACCAGGTCCGCTCGTTGATGGCGAAGGGATTCGCCGGGACGGTGTTCCTGGTGACCGACAATGTGGACGGCGACTTCGAGCGGCTCAGCGAGGCCGGGGTCGAGTTCACTTCGAAGCCGACCGACATGCCTTACGGGCGCGATTGCGGGCTCCGCGACCCGTCCGGCAACCAGTTGCGCCTGGCTCAGCTCTCGCCGGCGTTCGCAGAGGTTTAGCGCGCTCACCCGGAGGCGCCCTACCGGGGGCGCCCCGGGTTGTCGTGCCCGTGGCTGCTCGAGCGCGCGACCGGCGAGTGGCCGACGACGCAAGCGACAGACATCAGTCGTATGATTATCATATGTCTATCTCGGGCGGCGAGCCTCTGAATGCCTCAGCGCGGGGACCGCATGAGTGGGGGTGCCCGGTCGTAATGAAGACGGCGCCTGACCTCGTCGCCTATACCTGCGGCCGTTGTGGGACGATCGCGTCCGTTCCCGCATTCGGCTCCCCGCCGGACCCTGGCGCCTGCCCTTCGGGGCGAAGCGCGGGCCTGTCGGCCGGGGGCTGAGCTCAGGCGCGCTGCAGCTCCGCCCGACCGACGCTCTGAGACGGTCGGCCCTGGCGACCCGGTCGCCCCTGGCGCTGCAAAGACGCCCCGGCGCAACACGCGCAGGCGCGCGGCGCCGTGACGCCTAGCGGAAGAATCCCATGCCCTGCACCTGCCCGGACCCGATCCAGCGTTGCGCCAAGCCGAAGACGACAAGCACGGGCACAACGGAGGCGAGCAGAAGGAATGCAATGTCGCTTGGCGGCGAGGACGTCTGCAGCCGAAGGAGTCCCGTGTAGCCCGCGAAAGGCCCGGACACCTCGCCTCCGGACAACTGCACAGCGATGCCGAGCGCCACCGGGTAGCGGCTGGTCTCATCAAGTGACCAGTACATCACCCAAGGCAAAAAGAAGTTCGTCCAACTCGCCAGGAAGTTGAGGAACACGATCAACGCGACAACAGGCGCAGCGAGCGGCGCAGCAATCGTCCGAAACGCCTGCCATTCCCCGCAACCATCGATGCGCGCGGATTGCAGCAGGGCATGAAAGCTTCCGGTGTTGAAATACAGGTAGCTGAGGTAAACGCCAAACGGAAAAAGGCCGTAGGGAAGAATCACGGCAAGCGGGCTCGCGAGAAGATGAACGGAGTTCGCCTCCAGGAACAACGGCAGGACGAGCGCGTTGGTGGGGATCAGCATGACCACGATGGTGATGATCAGCAGGGCTCGGCGACCGGGAAACTCGTGCGTGGCAAGGCCGTAACCGGCGGGGACGCACAACACAACTGCGATCGCGGCGCCGGCGGTGGAATAGAACGCGGAGTTCGACAGCCACAGCCCGATGTCTCCGCTGATCGCCTCGAGGACGAGCCAGACGATCGGCACGAGGAAGAATGCCGCGACAAGCGTCAGCAGGCCAACCGAAGCCGCCTGGCCCGCCGACATCCGCCTCGCAAGCGCCGCTGCGAAGAATGACCTCATTCGTCGAGCCTGAACAGCTTGGTGCGAAATAGGATGACGGCGGCGCAGATCAATGCCACGACGAGCAGGTCAATCGCAATCGCGGCCGCATAGTTGAAGTTGTCGAGACTGAAGGAGAGGATGTAGGCCAGCTGGTCGGGCGACCATGCTTGGGCGACAAACCCGCGTGTGGCTTCGTTGACAAGCTGTGGTTCGGCAAACAGCTGCGACCCGGCGGCGAGCGCTCCGATCAGCATGTAGCCAATCCACTTCCTGATCAACGGCAGCTTGATGTGGATTGCTGTCCGCCACGCCCCCGCCCCATCGAGCTTCGCCGCCTCCAGCGTATCTTCCGGGATTGTCGCCAGAGCTCCGTGCATGACGACAATCCAGCTTCCGGCGCCGCTCCAGAACGCGATCAGCGCGAAAACGACCGGGAGGTTCCCGGACGCGAGCGAGGCCCCGAGCGTCTTGTAGCCGAGCCAGTGCAAGACGAAATCCCACGGACTCACGCCGGGGTCCAGCATGAACAGCCAAAGCATCACGCTGCCGGCGCCGGCAAGTGCTGCCGGCAGATAGAACACGAAGCGGTACGCCGCGCTGACGCGTCCGCTCAGTGACTGGAGCACCAGCGATAGTCCGACGACGAGGACGACGAGGGCGCTCAGCCAGATTGCCAGGAACAGCCCGATGTGCTCAAACGCGGGCAGGAACCGGAAGTCGCTGTAGGAGTTGACGAAGTTCGCCAGCCCCCTGAAATGAGCCGTGAACGACGTCAGAGCCAGGTCGATTGCGTAGCCCACGGGGTAGATCCCGACGGCCACGAGCAACAGGACGTAGGGGGCGACGAAGAGATAGCCCGCCTTACCGGATCGCCGGACCGTCGGTCTCGCGCGGACGCCGCTCCTTCGGAACTTACCTGCGCGCATTCGACGCGGCGGCGCGAATCACTTGACGAGCGAAGCTAGGTGAGCCGCACGCCGGACTCTGTGTCGAAGAAGAGCATCGACCCCGGCTTGGGGGCAAGCTGAATCTTCGTGCCCTTCGGCGCGGCCTGGTTCGGCTCGACGCGGGCGATCACGTTCGTCGCCGACGTCACCGCGTTTCGCGCCACGTCCGAGAGCTCCGCGTACACATACGCTTCGTGACCAAGCTCCTCGACAAGATTGATCACCGCAGGTAGCCCCCCGCTCGTCGTGATCTCGAACGATTCCGGGCGGACTCCGACGGTAAGCACGGTGTCCGGTCTCGCAGGCACCCCGTCTCCGACCGTGAGAGTCGTGCCGCCGACTCGCACACCACCGTTCTCGACGGTCGCCGGGAAGAGGTTCATCGCCGGAGAACCGATGAAGCCAGCTACAAATGCGTTGACGGGCTTGTCGTAAAGGATTCGCGGAACATCGCACTGCTGAAGCACGCCATCTTTCATGACCGCGACGCGGTCGCCCATCGTCATCGCCTCGACCTGATCGTGGGTGACGTAGAGCGTCGTCACGCCGAGCCGTCGCTGCAGCGCCGCGATTTGGGCTCGCGTCGCGACGCGCAGCTGCGCGTCGAGGTTGGAGAGCGGCTCATCCATTAAGAACACCCGCGGCTCGCGGACGATCGCACGGCCCATCGCGACTCGCTGGCGCTGGCCACCTGATAGCTGACGCGGCTTGCGGTCTAGGTAGTCCTCAAGGTCGAGGATCTTCGCCGCGGCCCGCACGCGCTCGGCGATCTGCTGCTTGGGAATCTTGGCGAGGCGCAGCGCAAAGCCCATATTCTGGGCAACGTTCATGTGCGGGTAAAGCGCGTAGTTCTGGAAAACCATTGCGATGTCACGATCGCGCGGGGCGAGATTCACAACCTCCCGGTCGTCGATGAAGATCGTGCCTTGATCGACGTTTTCGAGCCCGGCGAGCATTCGCAGACTCGTCGTCTTGCCGCACCCGGACGGACCGACGAGGACGAGGAACTCGCCGTCGGCGACGTGCAGGTTCAGCTGATTGACCGCCGGCAGGTCGCTTTTCTGATATGTGCGTGTTGCGTCTTTGAACGTTACGGTGGCCATTAGGACGCTCCGTGAGGCGTGCGGGTCGAGGGGGAACAAATGCGCCTTCTCGTGCGGCGCTGTGCATGCGGGTAAAGATGCCGCGTGGCGCTCACTCCTTGGTCGCTCCGGCGAGCATGCCCGATACGAGCGTGCGCTGGGCGAAGAGGAACACGATCAGCACCGGCGCGATCGCGATGATCACCGCCATGGCCAGGTCCGGCCGATGGAGGACGACAACGCTGGTGCCGGCCGAGAAGTTCGCGGGATTGAAGGATGCCGTCGAGCCGATCAGCTGCTGTAGCCCGATCTGGAGCGGGTACTGCGAGCTGTCGTAGGTCATCACAAACGGCAGGAAGAAGTTGTTCCAGGAGGCAACGAACGCGAAGAACCCGACGAGGCCGACGATCGGACGCGCGAGCGGCAGCGCGATATGACGGAACACGCCCCACTCGTTCGCCCCGTCGATCCGCGCCGCAGCGAGCAGATCCTTGGGAATCGTCGAGGAGAAGTAGATGTAGGCGAGATAGACGCCGAATGGGAAGAATCCAAACGGCAGGATCAGCGACCAGACCGTGCCGTAGAGCCCGATCTTGTTGATCTCAAGAAACAGCGGCAGCACGAGCGCTGTCGCGGGCATGATCATCACAACGAGCGTGATCGAAAGCAGCGCGCGGCGCCCGATGAAGTTCGTCAATGCCAACCCGTAGCCTGCTGGGATCGCCGCAACGACGGCCAGTGCCGTGCCCCCGAACGAGTAGATCGCAGAGTTCTTCAGCCAGATCAGGACGCTGTTACCGTCGTAGTTGACGATTCTGCTGAAGGTGTGCGCGAGCGTGCTGAGGCTGCCGAACGCAAACGGCGATTGAGTCAGGAGCTGCCCGTCAGTCTTCGTCGGCGCGAGGAACAGCCAGATCATCGGCACGAAAAAGAGTGCCGTAAACAAGAGCAGCACCAGGAGGCCGACAAAGCGCGCCGCGTGTTGTCGTGGGAGCGCCATCACTCAATCTCAAACAGCCGTCCGCGCCAGACGAGGATCGCCGCCACGAGGAGGCCGAACACGAGCAGAACAAGGGAGATCGCCGCGGCTTCGTTGAATTGATCGTATTGGGAGGCGAGAAACCAGCCGAGCTGGTTGGGCGACCAGAATTTGCTGACGCCGACGCCCAGCGCTGCCGACCCAAGGACCGTCGGTTCGACAAACAGCTGCGTCCCCCCGGCGAAGGCCAGGACCAGCATGTAGACGACCCATTTCCTGATCAGCGGCAACTTGATCTTCAGCGCCGTCTGAAACGCGTTGGCCCCGTCGATCCGGGAAGCTTCGATCAGTTCGTGGGGGATGTTGTTGAGGGCCCCGTACATGACGACGATCCACCCTCCAGCGCCCGTCCAGAACGCCATGATCGCGTAGATGACGGGGAGGTTGCCGGGCGCGATCGCGTTGTCGAACTGCGCGTAGCCAAGCCAATGCAGGACGAATGCGAACGGGCTTGCGGTCGGATCAAGCATGAAAAGCCAGACGATCACGCTCGCGGCGCCCGCGAGCGCTCCCGGGATGTAGAAGAGGAACCGAAAGACCGACCCGACCCGCTGCGCGAGGTTGTGCAGCAGCAGGACGAGCGCCACGACGAGAACCGCTTGACTGACCAGCCAGAACGCCATGAACTCGAGGACGTGCTCAAACGCCGGGACGAAGCGATAGTCGCTGAAGGCGGCGCCGAAGTTTGCGCCAAAGCCGCCTGAGCTGCTCAACGCGAGGTAGATCGCGTAGACCACCGGTGCGATGCCGAGCAGCAGCAGCAGCGCGACGTAGAGAGCAACGAAGAAGTATCCGGCTGTCCGCGAGCTGCCGGCCGGCGGCCGCTCACGCTTCCCTGCGGCCCGGCTGCCCCGGCGGGTGCTTACACGCGCGCCGGGGACAGCCGGTACCGAAGGGGAACTCATTGCGTTGTTTGCGTGTTACTGACCGCTTAGCTCTTTACCTGCCAGCCGGCACTCTGCGCCGCGGCCTTGATGTTCGCGGCGAGTGTCGCAAGCCCCGCGGTAAACGTGCCGCCTGACTCGAGGCCGGGCGTGACGCTGTTGGCGAAGATCGACTCGACGCTCCACGGGACCGGGCTCCATCCGGTCCAGATCTCGCCAGCCGCTTGCTTGATGGCTGCAATGGTCGCCGACGGATTGGCGAACACGCCGTTCAGCGACTTGAGCCACCCGTCCTGGTCGGGCGCATAGGCCGGCAGACCCTGCGTGATCGTCGCATCCTCCTGGATCTTCGGGCTCGTGTCCATGTACTGAACGAGCGCTGCTGCCGCCTTCGCCTGCTTGGTGTGCGCCGAAACCATCCACAGGCCACCGCCAATCGACCCGGTCACATGAGCACCGTTGGTCGCCACCGGCGGCGGATATGCCTCCATGACGTTGGTCCCGGGACCTCCAGAGGCACTACCCGACGGGTAGATCGCGTTGCCCTGCCAGATCGCCCCGATGTCCATGACCATCTTGGCAGCGACCCCGCCACTCGTCCACGCCGTGGTGAACGGGCCGTCCTTGGTGAACGCGCCGAGCGCGGAGTCGATCAGGCCCGCGATCGTCTTGCAGTTGGCCGAGTTGGGGTTGTCCATAAGAACCTGCTTGCCGACTGCATCGTTGATCGGGCACTCGTTGCCCCACAGATAGGTCTCGGCGTCCCAGGGCTGGCCGAACTCGCCGATGTAGTAGCCCGGGTGGCTTTTGACGAGCGCCTGGCCGTCCGCCGCATACTGTGCCCAGGTGGTCGGCGGCTGCTGGCCGGGGAAGAACTGACTCCACAGCGTCGTGTTGACCCACAGCACGTTCGCGGCGTCGTCGTTACGCAGGCAGAGAAGCTTGCCGCCGATCAGACAATCGCCCAAGCCCTCGTCCTTGCTCCAGATGCTCTTTGGAATCAGCTTGCTGAGATCGAGCAAATCGTTGAACGGCGGCTCACCGATCCAGCCCGCCTCGTAGTTCTCCTCGTCGAAGACGACGTCCGGGGACACCCCCGGCTTCCAGCCGACGCGGTTGAACAGAGCGAACTTCGACTGCAGGGTCCCATCGCCGTTGTTGTCGCCGCTGTAGAGCACCCACTTGATGTTGGCCCCCGGATGCGTCGCCTTGTACTCCTTTACAAACGCCGCGCGAGCGCCGTCATACCAGACGACCAGCGGCGGCGCGGACGACTTCGCCGATGCGACGGTTCCGCCCAGCGCTGTCGCGCCGCCGACGGCGACGGCCGCCACCACGGCGAGCGCGGCGCGCGCCTTCAGCGAGCGACCTCGCCAGGGCTTGCGGTTGATTAGTGAGTTCATGTGGCTGCCTTCTCTCCTTCTCTCTGTTAAACGAATAGACGCGCGGTCTCAGCTGTTGCTTGCTGCGCGGCTTTCATGCACGAACTCCGGCAGCGCGATTCCGGGCGCGGTGGGAGCGCGGACGATCCCGTCGGCCCCAACCCTCGGTTCGCGAACCACCGGGTTTGACGTCACAAGCGACTCGTAGTAGGTGCAGTTGGGGATCGCCATGCAGAGGTGGACCGCCGACTCGGTCGGCCCGTGCACCTCGGCGCGGAGTCGGAAGCTGTCGGCGAGATGGGCGATCCGCATGGCGCCCGTGATCCCGCCGCGGTGGTTCGCGCTCGTACGCACGTAGGTCGCGCAGCCGGAGGCGATGAAGTCGGCGGTGTTGAGGTGGCTGCCGTCTGAGGTTTCGGCGACGAGCAGCGGAACCCTGACACGCTCGCTCAGCCACTTATAGGCAGTGACGCTGAACTCGCGAATCGGCTCCTCATACCAGAGGTATCCCGCCTCAGACAGTGCGTGCCCGAGATAGACGGCGTCGGGGAGGTCGAAGGCGGCGGATCCGTCGTACATCAGGTCGACGCCAGGCCCGACGTGCGCGCGCAGGCTTTGGCAGAGCTCGGCGTCGGCGCGCGCGTCGCCCCATGCGTGGAGCTTGATCGCCGGGTAGCCGGCCTCGAGACACTGAGTGGCGACGTCGAGGTACTCCTCGATGGTCGCGAAGGTGGTGGTCGATGCGCACGCCGGGATCGCGTCGCGATAGGTGCCAAGCAGGCGGTGAACGGGTACGCCGAGCAGGCGCGCCTCGAGGTCCCACAGCGCAACGTCGACGACGCCGAGCAGCCAGATCGGGAACTCCTCAGTGCGGTCGAGCTCCCAGAGCCGATGCCACAGCCATTCACGGCGATCGGCGAGCTCGCCGATCAGCTCTTCGCGCAGGACTCGGTCAACGATGTCGGCGAGCATCGGCCCGCTCCACTCGTGGTAGGCCTCCCCGACCGCGCCGTCGGCGGTCGTGATCCGCAGCACCGCGGTCGTCCGCGCCGGATGCGAGCCGCGCAGACCACGCCGCCAGGCAAACGGCGGACTGACCGCCGGACGCGGTATCAGCTCGACATCGATGGCCGCAATGGCCGTCCCCTCCCCACTCATCCTACATACGATGATAATACGAATAATGACTAGCAGTCAAGTCCGTACCGCCATCGCCCCCTACCGCAGGCAGCGTTCACTCCGTGGCGAGGGGCCGGAGCAGGCCGTCGCGAGCCGGGGATCCGGCTGGCGCGCGCTAGCTGAAGCTCTTCTGGCGCTCGACCCAGGCGGACTCGATGTGAGCCATCACCCGAGTCGCCGCGAGGTCCCCGTCGCGCGCCGCCAGCGCCTCCAAGATCGCGCGGTGCTCAGCGACGGTGTGCTCGAGCAACTCCGCCCCCGCCGGGCCGCGGAACGTCGCGTTCTCGCGCGCGTAATCATGGATCGCGGCGACGATCGTCGTGCCAATCTCGCTCGCCGACGCGCGCATGAGGATCCGATGGAAGCCATGGTCGAGCGCGTCGAAGGTTGCGTAATCGCCGACCGCATTGACCATCTGATCGACATTGTCGGCCAGCGCCGCCAGCTCTTCATCGCTCAGGCGCGCGGCGGCAGCGCGCGCCATCTGGCCTTCGAGCACGCGCCGCACGGCGACGAGGTCGTCGATCAGCGTCATGTCCTCGTCGTACTCGAGCGCGATTCGCAGCACGTCGGCGTCGAGCATGTTCCAGTGCTCGCGCGGCTCGACAGTCGTGCCGCGCCCCTGCTCGACCCGCACAAGCCGGCGCTCCTCGAGGAGCTTCATTCCCTCACGCATCACGGTGCGGCTGAAGCCGAACTCGCGGCCCAGTGCCTCCTCCGTCGGCAGCGGCGCCCCCGCGGGCAGCGATCCGCTGATGATGCGGCGAGCGAAGTCCTCAACGACGACCGACGCGAGCCTGCGCCGCGACGCGGGGTGCACCCCGGCGCTCGGCGCAACCTGGCCGCCGGCGGCGACGCGCGTTCGCTCCATGTCAAACATCATATGTTGTCGCTCGGCCCGCGGGATGGCGAATCTCCGGTCATCTCGTTGCCGCCCCTACCGACGCGCCGGGGACCTTCGGGACACCGAGACCGCCACCCGTCGCGAACGCCTGAGCGCCGATGATCCCGACCCGCAAGCTTCCCCGCGCCGCCCTTGAGCTCAGCGAGCTCTCGCTCGGCTGCGCCCAGCTCGGCAACCTCTACCGCGAGGTCTCAGATCAGGAGGCGCAGGAGACGATCGAGGCCGCCTGGGCGCTAGGCGTCCGCTACTACGACACGGCGCCGCACTACGGACTGGGCCTGTCCGAGCAGCGGCTCGGACGGACACTCGCTGAGCATCCCCGTGCAGAGTTCGTCCTCTCCTCGAAGGCGGGACGCCTGCTCGCGCCCGTGGAGCACGTCGACGGACTCGACAACGAGGGGTTCGTCGTGCCGGCCGCCTACGAGCGCATTTGGGATTTCAGCCGCGAGGGGATCCGTCGATCGATCAGCGAGAGCCTCGAACGCCTCGGCCTCGATGCGCTCGACATCGTCTATCTCCACGACGCCGAGGACCATATGCGCGAGGTCTTCGCGACCGGCTATGCGGCGCTTGAGGAGCTGCGCAGCGAAGGCGCGCTCACGGCGATCGGCGCCGGGATGAACTACACCGCCCCGCTCATCGACCTGGTCCGCGACAGCGACGTCGACGTGATCATGCTCGCCGGCCGCTACACGCTGCTCGAGCAGACAGCGCTCGAGGAGCTGCTGCCGCTCTGCGTCAAGCGCCGCGTCGGAGTGGTGGCCGCCGGAGTTTTCAACAGCGGGCTGCTCGCCAAGGCGCGGCCGTCAGCCGCTGCGAACTACAACTACGCCGAGGCCCCGGCGGAGCTCGTGCAGCGGGCGGCGAGGATCGCGGAGGTCTGCGAGCGACACGGTACGACGCTGCCCGCGGCGGCGCTGGCCTTCCCGCTCGCGCATCCCGCCGTTGTCAGCGTCTGTGTCGGCGCCCGCTCACGCGACCAGGTCGAGCGCAATGCCGCCCTCTACGCGGAGTCGATCGCGCCTGAGTTGTGGCGCGAGCTGAAGGAGGAGCGCTTGCTCCGCGAAGACGCGCCGGTCGGGGACTTCGCGACATCCTGATCCGAGCCGGCGCGCCTCCGGGTTTCTTGAGGAGAGGGATTGCGATGATACATGTTATGATCATATGACTGATGAAAGGCGACGCCGGGACGTGCCGGCGTCTGAACATGGAGCTCGGATCCTGCGCCGATCCGGGGCTCAAGCGATGGGGAGTGGGAGATATTGGGACAGTTCCACGCGATCCGCACGCGCCTTCGGCCGGGTATGGAGCAGGCCTATCAGGAGGCTCATGACACGGTATGGCCGAGCCTGATCGAAGCCCAGCGCGAGGCGGGCATCGCCGGCTGGTGGATCTTCCGCAGCGGCCTCGACCTTTTTCACGTCTCACAATGCGATGACTTCGACCGCGCGCTCGCGGTCCTCGCGGCACACCCGGTCGACCAGCTCTGGCAGGCGGAGATGGCGCTCTACACCGAGTCAGAGCTGGGGCGCGCCGCACCGGCAGCAGAACGCCTGCAGCTGATCTATCACCGCTGATGGCCGCAACAGCCGCGACTTCTTTTAATGGTCGGCCGCGCTTCGGCGCCTCTGACGACCAGCGAGCCGCTCGCTGTTGCGCTGAGCGCTCAAAGGCGGCGGCGTCGCGCAGGCCGAATGCAACCTCGATCCGGACGCCGTGCGCGCAGCCTGCTACATAGGCGATCGGTCCCTGGCGGTCGTTGACGCCGAAGCGCGGGAGCCGCGAGCGCAGGAGGTCGTGATCGATGTCGCCTACACCGGCATCTGTGGGACTGACCTGCACATCCTGCACGGTGCGATGGATCAGCGCGTCGAGCTGCCGATCGTGCTTGGACACGAGATGGCAGGGACTGTGGCCGCGATTGGCGGCGCGGTTGACGAGTGGACGCTCGGCGATCGAGTCACCGTGATGCCGCTGAGTTGGTGTGGCGAGTGCCCTGCCTGCCGCGCCGGGCATAGCCACATCTGCCATCGGCTTGACTTTCTCGGCATCGACTCACCCGGATCGATGCAGACGCAGTGGGTCGTTCCGAGCGACGTTCTCCTCGAGCTCCCAGCCTCGCTCGCGCTGACCCATGCCGCGCTCGCCGAGCCGACCGCGGTCGCGGTCCACGACGTCAATCGAGCCGCATTGCGCGAAGGCGAGCGGGTCGTGGTCGTCGGCGGCGGCCCGATCGGCATGCTCGTCGCCAGCGTCGCACGCTCGCGCGGCGCGGATGTCGTGCTCTTCGAGGTGAGCGAGCAGCGGCTCGCGCTCGCGAGGGAGCTCGGCCTGCGGGCCTTGGATCCCTCAGGAGAGGATGTCGCGGAATTCGTCGCCGAGTGGACCAACGGAGCCGCCGCGGACGTCAGC
>DATGHN010000290.1:0-2348 GCA_035308005.1 Solirubrobacteraceae bacterium | reverse complement strand
GTCTCGACCTACCCGGCGATCACCGTCGTCCTCAGCCACCTGCGCCGCCGCCGCCAGCTCGGCATCCCGACCGTCGCGACGATCACCGACATGACCGGGCTCTTCTTCTGGGCGCAGCGCGGCATCGACACCCACCTTGTGATGTACGAGCAGTCGGTGCGCGACGTCGAGCGCATCGCCGGCGCCGGAAGCGCTCAGATCGTCCGCCCGCTGATCGCCGCCGAATTTCTCGAGCCGCGCGAGCGCCAGACGGCGCGCGCGGCGCTCGATCTGCCCGAGGACGGCCGCGTGATCGTGGTCTCCGGCGGGGGATGGGGCGTCGGCGACCTCGAAGGCGCCGTGAAGGGCCTGATCGGCATTCGCGACGCGACAGTCGTCTGCCTGACAGGGCGCAACGAGAGCGAATACGCGCGGCTTCAGCAACGCTTCGCGGACGCGCCTTCGGTCCGGGTGCTGGGCTTCACCGACCGCATGCCGGAGCTCCTGGCGGCCGCCGACGCGCTCGTTCACTCGACCGGTGGAGTGACGTGTCTCGAGGCGATGGCGAGCGGCTGTCCCGTCGTCGCCTACGGCCTGCCGGTCGGCCACGCCAAGCTCAACACGCGCAAGATGGCCGAGCACGAGTACGTCCTTCTTGCCGAGGACGCAGCCGAGCTCATCGAGCGCGTGGAACGGGGCTGCTCCGCGCTGCGGCCGGCGCCCGCGATCAGCCGCGGCGTCGTACTCGACGCGGCGTCGGCTGTGCTGGCAGCGCCGCGCCGCGTGACACAGATCGCGCGCTGGCGCGTGCGCGCCACGAGCATCAGCGTCGCCGCGGTGCTGTCGCTATGCGCCGGGACGTGGGTGATGTCAACCGACGAGGTCGCCGCGTTCGCCGCCGTCATCGGCATCCACCCGGTCAAGACGGTCAAGACGACCTATTCGGCGGTCGGCGTGATCATCAACGCGCCCGAGGCCGCGCCGCAGGTGCTGGCGCTACGACTGCGCCGCGACGGGCTGTCGGGATCGATCGCGCTGACTTCCGCGCCGGGCGCCGGCGCCGAGCGCGTATTGCACGCAGATGGCGACATCGTGATGCCGACGATCGGGCAGTCGGGCCTGTTCGGCTGGATCAAGACGCCGGCGGAGCTCCGCCGCGAGGCGCGCGCGCTGCATCTGCGCCACCACTTCTTCTACCTCGAGCCGGCGACGCCGTCGCTTGGCGACCTCCTGCTCGCGAGGACCGCCGGCGGGCTGCCGGTGCGAGGCTCGCTCGCGCTGGCTCCTGGAGCACGGATCCCGGCGAAGGCCCTTCACGCCGGCGACGTGGTCGTACTGACGCTGAAGTCGCGCCATCCCGACCTCGCGATGATCGACCGCCTGGCGCGGGTCCTTCACTCAGACGGACTGCTCGGGCTCCCGCTCTCCTCGCTTCTGAGCTGAGCCGGCGCTCGGGCCGTCAGCGCCAGCAGCGCCGGCGAGCGCGAGATCGTGATCGCTCCGGCCAGCACGACGAGCAGGCAGCCGAGCAGCGGCACGCCCGAGAGCGGCGAGTTGACGAAACTCGAATGCAGCACCAGGGGCGCGATCAGGACCGGGGCGACAGTCTGGACGACGAAGACGACCGGAGCGACGAGGATCGCCGGCCGTCGCTGCAGCGCGCTCATCTCCGCCGTCAGGCCGACCACGGCGGCGATCGCAGCCGCCGCTGCCCAGCCGATTGCCGGTCCCCAGTGACCGTTCGCGCCGGCGTCGGCGACGAACTGGTTGACAAGGCCGCTCCAGCCGAATGCCAGCCCGGCGCCGATCATCGTCACGCCGGGGATCGAGCGCCCCGCGAACTGGAGTAAGAACGGCGAGAGCGCCGCGGCGCCAAGGACGAGGAGCACGACGACGATCGCAAGACCATGCGCGTGCCGGGTGCTCTCACCCGGCGCCAGCGCGGCGATCCCCGCGACGCCGGCGACGATCGCGGCGACGGCGAGCATCTCGCGCCGGCCGGGGGCCTCGCCGAGCATCCGCTCGCCGACCGCCAGGAGGACCAAGAGCCCGAGGGCGAGCGTCGGCTGGACGACGACGAGCCCGGCATAGGAGAGGGCGAGGAGCTGCAGCGGCCAGCCGATCACGGTCATGCCCGTTCCGAACAGCCAGCGCGCGCGGGTCACCAGATGGGTCAGCAGCGACAGTCGCAATGCGTGCCGATCGGAGGCGGCCCGCGCGTCGAGCGCCTGGACGGCGATCCCTAGGCTGTAGAGCGTGGAGGCACCCGCCGCCAAGACGACGCCGATCAGCAACGAGACCATGACGGGGAGCGATCATCGCAGTCCGCAGGTCGTCGGCGCCATCGCGCTGGGCGCGTCGATTCTGAG
>DATGHN010000289.1:0-2973 GCA_035308005.1 Solirubrobacteraceae bacterium | reverse complement strand
GCCGACCTGCTCTGCGCGCTGGTCGCCGGCAACGAGGTCTCGACGCGCCTTGGGATGGCTGCGGGCGGGCGATTCCACGCGCGCGGCTTCCATCCGACCGGGGTCTGCGGGGTCTTCGGCGCAACGGCAGCGGCGGCGCGGATCCGCGGGCTCAGCGCCGAGCAGACGACCCACGCGCTCGGGATCGCGGGGAGCATGGCCTCGGGACTGCTCGAGTTCCTCGCCGACGGCGCGAAGACGAAGCCCCTTCACCCCGGCTTCGCCGCCCAGGCGGCGTTGACCGCCGCACGTCTGGCGGCGCACGGCGCGAGCGGGCCGCGCAGCGTGCTCGACGGCGAGCGCGGGTTCTTCGCGGCCTACCTACATGGCGAGGAGACGAGCCTCGCGGCGCAGGTCGCGGATCTTGGCGAGCGTTTCGAGACGCCGCGGATCGCCTACAAGCCCTACCCGGCCTGCCACTACGTCCATGCGTCGCTCGACTCGCTTGCGGCTCTGGTCGAGCGCGAAGGCCTTGTGGCCACCGACGTCGCGTCGATCACGGCCTTCACCGACGCGACCGGGCTGGCGCTGGTGCTCGAGCCGGCGGCCGACAAGCTACGGCCGCGCACCGTGTACGACGCGAAATTCAGCCTCCCGTTCTGTCTTGCGAGCCTGCTCGTGCACGGCTCGGTGGACGTGACGAGCTTCACCGACGCGGCGATCGCCGACCCGGCGGTGCTCGAGCTCGCGACGCTGGTCAGCGGCGAACAGCGCGCCTACGCGCTCTCGCCCGACGCCTTCCCAGGCGGGGTCCGCGTTCGCACGCGCGATGGGCGCACGCTCGAGCATGAGCTGCGCCACCAGCGCGGCGGCGCGGAGTTCCCGATGAGCACGCACGACATCGTCGAGAAGTACCGCGTCAACGCGGGTCAGGCGCTCGCCGGAGCGGACGTGATTGAGCTCGAAGACGCGGTTCTGGGGCTCGATGGCCTGGAGTCGCTCAACGCCTTTCACGTTCTCGCGGGCGCTCGCACTTCGGCGGACGCTCTTGTCTGACGTTTTGCCCACCTCGCGTACGTTTCGGCGCTCGCCGGGAGGTGGCGAAGGCCTGGGTTCGCCGCGCTTGCCGGGGAGCGCACAGTTCGCCACGCGACTTGCGTATGCGTGCACTCCTGCTGCATGCCGTCTACCGGCTCCGCCTACGATCGGGCCTAGGCCGGAGGAGGTCCGGAATGGTCACCCACGCGCGCGCGCGATCTCTCGAGGGAGATGAGCTGGGGGAGGTGGAGCCGAAACAGCAGCGCACAGACGAGGCGGAAGCTCGCGGGCTGTGGCGGTACCGACGTTGCCACCGGCCGTGCCGTTACGGCGCGGCCCCGTTTAACTGACGCATCGCAGGCGCGGCACGATTACCCTCGAAAACAAGAAGATGCAGAGAGAAACCTCGCACGAGGGAGTGAGGCGGTCGTCATTCCCGGCCTGCTGCAGCAGGCGGGCGCTCTGCAGCAGTTAGCCGACTTTAACACCAGGAGGAGAGACCCATGAGGAAGAGACTTCAACGCTGGACCGCTGCCGTCGCTGTGTTGGCGGCGGGGGCGACTGTCATCGTCAGCACCGCTTCCAGCACGCCCGCGGCAGCCTCCGGGACGCCGTCGGCGACCGCGGCCGCCTCCGGCGGCCTCGGCGCGGGCGCGGTCACCAATTACCTGAAGTACGTCGAGGCAAAGAAGGGCGGCGCGGCGAACAAGAGCCTTTCGCCGGTCCAGATCGGCTTCGTGAACCAGCAGGGCGGTCCGGTCGTCATTGGCGCCAACGCGACCAACGGCACCGAGCTGGCGATCGCCTACGCCAACGCACAGCTCGGCGGCATCGACGGTCACCCGATCAAGCTCGACACGTGCTTCATCGCCTCGGCCGAGGCCGAGGGCACGACGTGCGGCGAGAAGTTCCTGTCGATCAAGGGCCTGTCGGTGATCGACGAGGGCGCCGTCGCTACCGGCATCCAGTCGCTTTACCGCACGCTCGGCGGCACGCGGCCGGTGATCGCCGGCGTCGCCATCACACCGGTCGACGCGGTCCAGAAGAAGGACGTGATCCTGTTCGGCGACGGCCTCCACGTGCTCCCGCCGTATGCGACCTACGCCAAGAACGTCCTGCACGCCAAGACGGTGGCCGACATCTACGAGAATGAGCCCGGCATCGTCCCGAGCGCGCAGGCGCAGATCGCGGCGCTGAAGGCCGACGGCATCAGCGTGACGAGCGCTGCCTACCCGCCGACCGAGGCTGACGTGATCACACCGCTCACCACCGCCAAGGCGGCGAGCGCGGACATGGTCATCGTCAACACCGACGCCAATGGCTGCGTCAACATGGCCAACGCTCTGACCCAGGTCGGCGTTACCGACGCGAAGAAGATCGTGGCCAACCCGCTGTGCCTGAACGCACAGGTGATCTCGGCGCTCGGCGACTTCCCGAAGTGGACTTACGGGATCGCGAGTTCGCTCGACGGCGACACCTCCGACGCGGGAGTTGCGCCTTACGTGGCCGTCGCCAAGAAGTACGGCGACGGAGCCAACGCCCCGGACCCGTGGAACATCGTCAACTTCGGCGTGACGATGTCCACCATTCGCTTCCTCAACCAGGTTGCGAACGCCAACGGCGTCTCGGGCATCAGTCCGGCACGCGTGCTGGCTGCGGCAAAGGCATTCAAGGGCCCGCAGGCGCTCGGCGCACCGTCGCTCGCCTGTGGCAAGTTCTCGTCAGCACCTGCCGTCTGTAACGATCGCGCCCAGTTCTTCAGCTACTCGGGCAAGGGCGTGTTCACGAAGTCGGCCGGCTGGCTCGAGGGACCTCCCGGCACGTGATCGGGCGAAGCCCGACTCACCGGGACGGAATCCGTTGAGCAATCTGCTCGTAGCCGTGAGAGCCGGAGACCGCGCAGTCGGTCTCCGGCTCAGCGGTTTCGCTGCGATCTGATCCACGGCGCGCGTGGAA
>DATGHN010000288.1:0-2491 GCA_035308005.1 Solirubrobacteraceae bacterium | reverse complement strand
GACCGCCGGGGCGTCGCCGAGGCGGTAGGCGACGCTCGTCAGCAGCGCCGGCGAGCGGACGATCGCCTGGCCCGTGTTGACCAGCAGGAATGCGCCGGTGCCGTAGGTGTTCTTCGCCTCGCCGGCGCCGAAGCAGCGCTGTCCGAACAACGCGGCCTGCTGGTCGCCGAGGATCCCCGCGAGCCGGCAGCCGCGCAGTGCGCCCACACCGATCTCGCCGATCGTCCCCGAGGAGGCGCGGATCTCGGGCAGCATCGCGCGCGGGACGCCGAGCAGCTCGAGCGCCGGCTCGTACCAGTCGAGCGTCTCGAGGTCCATCAGCAGCGTCCGGCTGGCATTGGTCACATCGGTTGCGTGTATGCCGGTCAACTGCATCGCAAGCCAGGCGTCGATCGTGCCGAAGGCGAGCTCGCCGGACTCCCCGCGCGCTCGCGCGCCGGGGCTCGCGTCGAGCAGCCACGCGATCTTGGGTCCCGAGAAGTAGGTCGACAGCGGAAGGCCGGTGCGCTCGCGCAGCACGTCCGGCCCCCATTCGCGCGCGAGCGCGTGGATGCGCTCGGCGGTTCGCGTGTCCTGCCAGACGATCGCGTTCGCGAGCGGCTCGCCGCTTTCGCGATCCCAGACGACGGTCGTCTCGCGCTGGTTGGCGATCCCAACGGCAGCGACGTCGGCGGCGCGCGCCCCGGCTTCGCGCAGGACCGTCTCGATCGCCTCGAGCGTGCCGGCGAGGATCTCGCGCGGGTCGTGCTCGACCCAGCCCGGCCTCGGGGTGATCTGCTCATGCTCGCGCCGAGCGAGCGCCGCGATCTGCCCGTCGTGGTCGACCAGCGCGCAGCGCGTGCTGGCCGTGCCCTGGTCGATCGCCGCGATGAGGCGCGTCATCGCGCTACGAGCTTCAGCCCCCGGCCGACTCGGCGATCGCGAACATCTGGGCGTTCGAGAGGTCCTGGAAGATCGTGTTGCTGATCCAGTACAGCGCGCCATGGGCGATCCAGCCGACGTCCTGGACCTTGCCCCCCGTGTTGACGTAGAGGTAGTTGACCCCGTTGACGCGCAGATGGTCGGCGTGGTCGAACAGCGGCGGGTTCGTCCAGTTCATCCCCTCGATCCCGTAGTAGGACGCCACGTTCCCAGTCGAGAAGAAGATGCGGTAGCCGAAGTGGGCGTGCCCCTGCGGGTCGCGTATCTCGTAATGGGAGAACGGTTCGTAGCTGGACTGGGCGAGCGTGGCCGTGTTGAGCGACAGCGATGGGACGAGGATCGGGAAGCTGACGTTCGGCGAAAGCGTCTGGGCCTGTGTGGCGACGTTCGAGTCCGTGGCGATCAGATGTGGCGCCGTCGGGACAAACGAGCTGCCCGAGGCGCCGTGGGCGTGACGGTGGCGAGCGGCGCGCCGCGCGGCGGCGACTATCCCAGCGACCTGCGGCGGCGCGACGCTCGGCTGCTCGAACTTTGCGACGACGGTCTGGATCTCACGCGGCGTGGCAGTTTGGTCCTCCTCGCCGTCAGGGAGGACGAGCGGGTTGTTCGGGAACTGAATCTGGTTGACCGGTCCACTGACCGAGTCGACGACCGTTAGGAGCAAGCCGGCCAGAGCCGCCGAGCTGCGCGGAAGGTTGGAGGTGATGTCGCTGGCCAGCGCGTTGACGATGTCCGAGGCGTGGCCGAGCAGGCCGCTCAGGCCGAGCTGCTGCTTGGCGTCGCGCAGGAAGCCCTGCTCGCGGGCGTCGCGCGCAAACGTGCTGTCGTCGTGGCGATAGCGGACGTAGTCGAGCGCATGCTGACCGCATAGCCGCTGGTAGCCGGGTCGAACGTTGATCGACGCGTAGCCGGTTCCCGGTGGGTTGTAATAGAGGTGGTCGACGTCGACGTAGACGCAGCCCAGCTTGTCGACGATCTTGTCGAAGGCGGTGAAGTCGATGTCGACGACGTAGTTGATCGGGATGTGCAGAAGGCCCGTCACGACATGCAGCGACGCCTTGACGCCGCCCACGCTGAAGGCGTAGTTGATCTTGCTCGAGTACGTGTTGCCCTGCCACTTCCAGTGGACGTAGAAGTCGCGCGGGATCGACATCTCGCTCCACAGTCCGGTGCTCGGATCGAGGTGAATCAGCAGGATCGTGTCGCTGTGCCCGAAGTTGATGTAGTCGATCGCGCCCTTGTCACGCTGGTCCGAGCCGAGGATCAGGAAGGTCGTCGGCGAGTCCGCGCCGACCGGGCGCAGTTCTGAGGACTTGACGAAGACGCCTTTGCCGATCAGGTCAGCAACGGTCCCCACCGTTTCGATCGCGGCGGTCGAGAGCGCGACGCAGGTCAGTGCCACGATCAGCACGGACGCGCCGATCATCCGGCGCAGGGTGCGACTCATCGCGCCTGCCTGAGGCAGTGTCGAGCAGCCACTGCCCACATTCCACCAGACCGAGCGGGCGAGCGAGCATCCACAATTGCAGTCATGCGTTCAATGACGCTGACCGCGGGCGCCGTCGCGCTT
>DATGHN010000287.1:0-2804 GCA_035308005.1 Solirubrobacteraceae bacterium | reverse complement strand
CGCGCTGAGCTATGGGCTGCTCGCCGCGCGCCTGCCGAAGCCGGCAAACCACCCCAAGGGCCTCGCCGCCGCCCACATCCTGGCGCTCTGCAAGCAGAAGACCGAGGGCCTGTCAGGGCCGCAGACCAAGGAATGCGCGGGCCGGCTGCTCAGCGCCGAGCGGATCGGGTCTCAGAACCAGCGTGATGCGACCCTCGGCACGATGCTCGATGTCGCGCTTATTGGGCTCGGGGTCACCACCCTGCTCGCCGGCGGACTCGGCTGGGTGATATCCGGCCGCGTGATCAAGCCCACGGAGGCCGCCGCCGCCAGCCGCAAGCGCTTCATCGCCAACGCCGCGCACGAGCTACGGACACCGCTCAGCGCGATGCGCACCGCGCTCGACGTCACACTCTCCAAACAGCCCGCCCCCACAGAAGGTCAGCTGCTCGCGACCGCTGAGAGCGTCAGCCGCTCGGTCGACCAGGCAACGATCATGGTCGAGGCGCTGCTCACGCTCTCATCCGCCGAGGTCTCGCCGCGGGTGCGCACCGAGGTCGACCTTGCGCCGGCGGCCGAGGACGCGCTCGATGCGGCCGCGGCGGCGATCGCGCGCAGGCAGCTGAACGTGGATGCCGATACCCAGCCGGCCCTGACGTCCGGCGACCGCGTGCTGATCGAGCGGCTCGTCGGCAACCTGCTCGACAACGCGATCCGACACAACGTCGACGGCGGCGAGATCGTGTTGAGCACGTTCGCGCGCGACGGCACCGCCCAACTCGTCGTCAGCAACTCCGGGCCGGAGCTCGACGGCGACGTGATCCCGACGCTGTTCGAGCCCTTCGCCCGCGGAGAGCGCACCGGCAACGTCGAGGGAGTCGGCCTGGGCCTGTCGATCGCTCAGGCGATCGCCAAATCGCACGGCGCGACGATCGAGGCCCAGCCGCGGACCGGCGGCGGGCTCGAGGTTCGCGTCGCCTTCCCCGGTTAGAAGGTCGTCCGGAATCAGGGCGTCGCCCGGGGCGTTCCTGGACCAAGCCGGGCGGCGAGGCTGTCAACAGCCGATACTCAGGTATCGGCGTTGACAGGCGCGGCGAACCGGCGCCGTGTCCAGGGGCGCATCCGGGCAGCCATCATTCCGGAAGACCTTCTCAGCCCGCGACCTGCTCGTACTGCGCGTACAGCTCGTCGACGGTGCGCTTGGCCGCCTCGTGCTTGGCGGTCGACTCGCTCGAGCGGGCGGGCGTCGCCCACGCCGACGGATCCGCGAGCTCATCCTCGATCGCACGCAGTGCCGACTCGGCCTGCTCGATCTGCTGTTCGAGCTTCGCCTGCTGCTTGGCTGAGCCGCCGCGATTGCTCTTCTGGCCGGCGGCGGGCTTTGCCGCCGGCTTGGGCTTCGACTGGACGCGCGCAGCGGTCGCCGCCTGCTTTGCCGCGGCCGCGTCGGCGGCCCGCTCCTCGCGCACGCGCAGGTACTCGGGCCAGCCGCCGACGTAGGAGTGCAGGGTGCCGTCCTCGAATGCGACCGTGCGCGTGCCGACCGCGTCGAGCAGCGCGCGGTCGTGGGAGATCAGCAGCAGCGAGCCTTGGAACTGCCCGAGCGCGTCCTCGAGCGCCTCACGGCTCTCGACATCGAGGTGGTTGGTCGGCTCGTCGAGGATCAGCACGTTGGCACCCGACTGCACGAGGATCGCCAGCGACAGCCGCTGGCGCTCGCCGCCGGAGAGGCCCTCGAGCGGCTTCTCCGCCTCCTCACCGCTGAAGAGGAAGCGACCGAGCAGCGCCCGCGCATTGGCGGGTGTCAGCCCAGTCAGGTGCGTGCAGGCCTCGACCACGCTCCGTGCGTTGCCCGCGTGCAGGTCCTCAGAATGCTGTGAGAGGAAGCCGATCTTGACGTTGTGGCCGGTGAGCAGCTTGCCGGTGACGATCGGCCCGGCCCCCTCGCCAGCGGGCGAGGGGCCGGCCGCAGCCTCTGCCTTTATGGCCATACCCGTGTGATCGCGGGCGTCGGCACCGTCGTCCGCGAACGGCCTGTAGCCGGCGAGCGTCTCGATCAGGGTCGTCTTGCCGGCGCCGTTGGGGCCGACGAGGGAGACGTGCTCGCCCCGCTCGAGCCACAGCTCGGCGTCGCTCAGCAGCACCCGGTCGCCGATCGAAACGCGCCCGTCGTCGAACTCGAACACCACGCGGCCGCTGCGCTCCGGTGGCTTGAACGCGAACGCAAGCCCGGCGCGGTCGCGCTCGCCGCGCTCGAGCCGATCGATCTTGTCCAGGCGTCTCTGACGCGACTGTGCCTGCCGGGCACGAGTGCCGGCGCGGAAGCGCGTCACGAACTTCTCGAGCCGTGCGATCTCCGCCTCTTGGCGCTCGATCGCACGACCAAGCGCGAGGTCGCGCTGTGCCTTCTCCGTCCGCCACTGGTGCCAGGTGCCAGGGAAGAACTTCCCGCGCCCGGCCTCCAGCTCGAGCACCGCGGTTGCCACCGATTCGAGGAACCAGCGGTCGTGCGCGATCAGGATCACGGCCGCATCGAGCGCCGCCAGGTGCGCCTCGAGCCATTCGAGCGATTCGATGTCGAGGTGGTTGGTCGGCTCGTCCAGCAGCAGCAGGTCCGGGTTGCCCGCGAGCGCGCGCCCGAGCGAGGCTCGCGTCAGCTCGCCGCCGGAGAACGTCTCGAGCCTGCGGTCGAGCGCGGAATCGTCCTTGAAGCCAAGTCCGTGCAGCGTCGCGAGCGCCTGCTCACGCCACGTGTAGCCGCCCGCATGCTCGAGCGCAGCCTGTGCGTCGGCGTAGGCGGTGAGGGTCTGCTCCTCGTAGTCGCC
>DATGHN010000286.1:0-2640 GCA_035308005.1 Solirubrobacteraceae bacterium | reverse complement strand
GTCGGTCGATCCGCCCGGCAACGCGCCAGACAGCGTGGTGCCGGCCGAGGACCGCAAGGTCTATGACGTCCGCGACGTCGCGCGAGCGCTGCTCGACGGCGGGCGAATGCTCGAGATCTCGCCGCGCTACGCGCGCAACATCGTCTGCGCTTTCGGCCGCATCGACGGCCGCTCAGTGGGCGTCGTCGCCAACCAGCCCCGCTACATTGGCGGCGTTCTCGACGTCGACGCCTCCCAGAAAGCGGCGCGCTTCGTGCGAACCTGCAACCTCTTCAACATCCCCCTGATCGTCCTCGTCGACACGCCGGGATTCCTACCCGGCACCAAGCAGGAGCGCGGTGGCGTGATTCGCCAGGGAGCCAAGCTCGTCTACGCCTTCTCCGAATGCAGCGTGCCGCGGATCACGGTGATGCTGCGAAAGGCCTTTGGCGGCGCCTTCATCGCGATGAACAGCAAGGAGCTAGGGGCCGACTTCGTGTTCGCGTGGCCGAGCGCTCAGCTAGGCGTCATGGGAGCCCCGCAGGCCGTCGAGATCATCCACCGCCGCGAGATCGAGGCCTCCGATGATCCGGTGGGCGCGCGCGACGCGCTCGCTTCGAGCTACGCCGCGGAGCACCTTCACCCGGGCGCGGCGACCGCGGAGGGCTACGTCGATGAGGTGATCGCGCCGGGCGACACGCGGGCGCGCCTGGCGACGGCGCTCGAGACGCTCGACTCGACGGCGCTGCGGCGCTGGCCGGCTGGGAACATCCCCCTGTGAGCCTCCTCGCCGGCAAGCGCCTGCTCGTCACGGGCGTCCTCACGCGCGGCTCGATTGCCTTCGAGGTCGCCCGCCAGGCGCAGGAGTCGGGCGCCGAGATCGTGCTGAGCGGATTTGGACGCGGAATGCGGCTGACCGAGCGCGCCGCCAATCACCTCCCGCAGCCGACCGAGGTGCTCGAGCTCGACGTCAACTCGCCCGAGGATCTCGCGCGCGTGGCCGACGATCTCGGGGCGCGCTGGGGCGGGTCGCTCGACGGCGTCCTGCACGCGATCGCCTTCGCTCCGGCCGACGCGCTCGGCGGCGGCTTCCTGGACACGCCGGCCGAGAGCGCCGTGATCGCATTCCAGACGAGCGCCTTCTCGCTCAAGGCGCTCGCCGCGGCGCTCGCGCCACTGCTTGAAGCGAGCGGCGGAGGCTCTGTCGTCGGGCTCGACTTCGACGCCGCGGTCGCCTGGCCGGTCTACGACTGGATGGGCGTGGCGAAGGCCGCGCTGGAGAGCGTCTCGCGTTATCTGGCGCGCGACCTCGGTCCGCGCGGCGTGCGCGTCAACCTCGTCTCTGCCGGGCCGATCGAGACGATCGCCGCCGGCGGGATCCCCGGCTTCGAAGACCTCGCGGGGCTGTGGCGCTCGGGAGCTCCGCTGGGCTGGGACACCCGCGACGCGGGGCCGGTCGCGGCGGCCGTCTGCTTCCTGCTGAGCGACCTTGCCCGCGGGATCACGGGCGAAATCCTCCACGTCGACGGCGGTTTTCACGCGATGGGGGCGCCGATCCGGTGAGCGAGACGGTCCTTCTGACCGGCGCGACGGGCTTCCTCGGGATGGAGCTGCTCGCGCGGCTGATCGAGCGCGACGGAGTGTCGGTGCTCTGCCTGGTCCGCGCCGACTCCGACGAAGCCGCGCAGGCGCGTCTCGCGGAGGTCGTCGAGCGTCTCTACGACGAGCCGCCGGCTGGCGCCGCGGATGTCCGGGCGGTGGCCGGCGACGTGTCAAAGCCCGACCTTGGGCTGAGCGCGGCCAGCCGCGATCTGGTCCTCGATCAGGTGACCAGCGTGCTGCACTGCGCCGCGCTGATCTCGTTCGACCTGACGCTCGATGAGGCGCGCGCGGTCAACACCGAGGGCGCCCTTCGCATGCTCGAGCTAGGGCGCGAGCTGGCATCGCGCGGCCGGCTTCGCCGCTACGTCCACGTTTCGACGGCCTACGTCGCCGGCGAATACGAGGGGGTCTTCCGCGAGACCGACCTGGACGTCGGGCAGGGCTTCCGCAACACCTACGAGCACTCGAAGTTCGAAGCCGAGCGCGCGATCGGCGAAGCCTGCGACGGGCTCCCGCTGGTGATCGCCCGCCCGAGCATCATCGTCGGCGACAGCCGCAGCGGCTGGACCTCGGCGTTCAACGTCATCTACTGGCCGATGCGCGCCTTCTCGCGCGGGTTGATGGATGAGGTCGCGATCGACCCCGACGGGGTCGCCGACATCGTGCCGATCGACTACGTCGCGCAGGCGCTGCTGGCGCTGCTCGACCACGAGGAAGTTCGCGGTACGGTGGCGCTCGTCGCGGCCGCCGGCGCGCCCACGAACGCCGAGCTGATCGACCTCGCGGCGCGGCAGTTCGGCCGCGAGCCGCCGCGGATCGTCGCGACGCCGTCGCGCCTCGCCGACGCCCAGCTCTACGCGCCCTACTTCGGGATCAGCGCCAGCCTCGACGACGCTCACGCGCGCGCGGTGCTCGGTCCGCTCGGGATCGCCGTTCCGGCCTTCCGCGACTACTTTGCGACGCTGATCGGCTACGCCGAGCGGGCGCGCTGGGGCAAGGACCAGATCACGCGCCAGGCGGCGGCGACGAGCGCTTGAACGGCTCTATGGAGCCGTGATC